>NZ_JBEYVI010000014.1:0-224504 GCF_040643955.1 Streptomyces sp. NPDC047061 | reverse complement strand
GGCCGCGCCCCCGGGCGCCCCGCACCCCCCCCCGCGGCGCGGCCCCCGGGGGCGCCCCACTTTTCAGCCCCCCCCCCCCGGCCCCCCCGCCCGGGACGCGCCGCGCGCGGCGTTCGAGAAGGGTCGGAAGGGTCAGACGGAGTTGCGCCGGGTGCGCCACAGCAGCGCGCCCCCGGAGGCCAGCAGCAGCCCGCCGAAGATCGCGGGCCACAGGTGGGCGCCGGTCTCGGCGAGACCGCCCTGGACCGCCTGGGGCTCGGTCTGGGGCTGCGTCCCGGAGCCGGTGCCCGGGGTCTCCTGGCCGGCCGGGACGGCGGCCGCGGTGTCGGCCGGCGTGGCGGCGGCACCCTCGGTCGGCGCCTCGGTGTCCGGCCGCTCGGTCGGCTTGCTGATGACGCCGCCGCCCGACGGCTTCGTGGTCGACGTCTTCTTCGGCGACGCGCTCGCGTAGACCCTCGGCAGCTCGGTGCCGCCGGAGGCCGGGGTGGAGGCGTCGTCCGAGGCGGGGGCGGTCTCGGTGGCCGGGGTGTCGGCCGGCGGCTCGGTCGACGGCTGCTCGGTCACCGGCTCGGACGGCTCGGCGCTCTGCGTCTCGGCCGGCGGGGCGACCGGGCTCGCGGTGTCGCTCGGCCCGGACGGCTCGGACGGCTCCGCGCTCTGGGACGGCGGCTGCTCGTCGGCCCCCGCACCGCACGTGCGGCCGGAGTTGATGCAGTCGACCATCTTCCGCATCAGGCTCTCGTCGAAGACGTTGATGAAGTCGCCGTGGTCGGTGACGGGCTTGTGCAGCTGCTCGGGGAACGAGTCCACCGCGAACAGCGGGACCGTACGGCCGCCGTCCTGGAGGCTCGGCGCGTCCACGTCGTAGACGATGCGCTGCACCAGCTGCGGGATGGCCTGGAAGCCGGCCGGGCAGCTGCCGTCGGGGGCCTCGAAGGCCACGTGGGTGCGGTGGTTGGCGCTGTCGATGTTCCGGCCGTCCCAGCAGCTCTGGAACCTGAACGTGCGCACGACGTCACTGCCCGAGGGGCAGAGCGGGTACTTGTCCTTGAGCTGCCGGTCCTCGAACCCGGTGCAGCTCCAGGAGGCGTTGGCGTTGCCCGGGCCGTTGACGAACGCCTTGGCGTCGCCGGTGATGATGCGCAGCAGCCGCGGCATCTCGGTGACCTTGGAGGTGGGGTTGCCCTCGAAGGTCAGCGTGACCTCCTTGGCCGTGACGATCTGCCCGGCGTTGCCCTCGGTGCCGCCGCCCGGCTTGTCGGCGTCCCGCTCCTGCTTGCCGTTCTGCAGCCGCAGCACCGGCCAGTAGTACGTCGACTTGTCACCCTGGTCCGCGCAGCTGGTGTCGGCGTTCGCGAGGTCGTCGTCGCTGGCGAAGGCGTTGTTGGACTGGTTGCCGATGTAGTCGTGGAAGTGGTGGGCGCCGTTGGAGACGCCGGGCGCGACGATCACGTTGTCCGAGTTGAACAGGCCGTTCGCGTTGACGCCGCAGCTGGAGGAGAAGGTGCCGGTGGAGCCGCCCGACTGTTCGGCCGGGGTGGTGACATTGGGCTGCACGGAGGTGATGTCCGCGTAGTCGGCGGCGACCGGCCCGTTGCCGCCCTGGCCGCCGGCGCCGGTGCCCTGGCTCGGCGCGGCGCTGCCCTGGCCGCTCTGGCTCGGCGTGGCACCGCCCTGGGGGGTCGCGGACTGCCCGTCGCCCTGGGTGGAGGAGCGCAGGGTGCACGCGGCGAGGTCGTCCAAGCCCTGCGGGCGGTCGCCCTCGCGGCCGATGGCGTCGGCGATGCGCTGCAGCGACTCGGACCGCTTCTCCTTCAGCGGGCTCATGATCGTCTGGTCGGCGAGGCCGGGGTTCTGCTCGATCTCCGCGGCGGACTCGGTGAGTTGCTGGTACGCGGCCGCGACCTGCTGGTCCAGCTGGGCGAGTTCGTTGTCGACGTCGGCCCGCGCCCCGTCGGGTACCTCCGTCAGCCGGCCGCCGACGTCGGGGCAGTAGATGGTGGGCGCGGACAGCACCTGGCCGGTGGCGACCGATGCCTGCTGGTCCCCGCCCTCGGTGGCCGAGGCATAGACGTTCACCGCGACCAGTCCACCGCCGCCGAGCATCAGGGCGACCGCTGCGAAGGTCGCGCGTTGTGCGCCGGTCGGGCGTCTGCGCCTGTTGCGTCTCAAGGTCGTTCCCCTGCATGTCGTGGGCGGCCGGGCATGGAAATCCCCCGCCCTATACGGGCTGCGGCGCCATCGTGTTCAACAGACCCACGAATTCACGGCTACCTCATAGAAAGCGCGTGTCCCGGAACGGTCACGAAACAGGGGGACGCAACCGACGGCAACACCCTGGTGACCCTGCGAAAGCAATGGATGCGCGCGAAATGCCGTCCCGTACGGTCGAGTTCCGAACGCTAAGACGAACATCACAAATACGTATCGGACATTACGCACTTCAACCTTCACACGAGTGACACAAGTTGGCTAAGTTGACGGGCAAGCCGCTCGGCTCCCTCCGGCGAATCCCGCCGGGCCGCGCGGCCTCCGCCGAATCCGGTGCCTTCCAGAGGCGAATCCGGAACCGGGGACCCAACCGAACCACTGGGGTGAATCGGCCGGACGTCCATGAGGACGGCGGCCGTAGGGCATGCCTTCCGGACTTCACCGCCCGAACCCGACAGCTAACTCGGTAGGCGGAGTACGGAAGGAGCACGACCCCTCAATGGCGCCCGAGAGCCGTGACGAGGTTCGACAGCGGATCAACAGCCTCTACGACCAGGCCGAGAACGCCACCGGGAACTACAACGCCACGCGCGCGATGAGCGGGGGTTCACGCTCACGCGGTGTCCCGCTCAAGCGGACCCGTCGCGACGACCCGGGCCTCGACAACATCGCCCGGGAGTGGTTCGACGGCGCCCGTTCGAAGCTGGGACCGAGCGTCCCGGCCGCACTCCCCTCCGACCGGCAGCCGGCCCGGTCCGGCCCGCGGCGTCCCGTCAGCGCCATGGCCGCCGACCTGCTCGGCCAGCTGGAGGGCTCCGGCCCGGCCCGGCTGGAGCTGACCGCGGGTCCGTCCGCGCAGACCGACTTCGAGGTCGTCCGCGAGCTGCCGCAGCCTCCGAGGCCGGAGCAGCGCGCGGTGGCCGCGCTCGAAGCTGCCCCGGCCGCCCAGCCGGTTCCGTCCGCACAGCCCGTGCCGACCGCACAGACCCCGTGGCCCACGCCCGAGGCCCAGGCCGCGGCGCAGCAGTGGGCGGCGGCTCCCGCCGTCGGCATACCGAGCCAGCGGACCGACAGCGGCTCCTTCCGGAGCGACGCCCTCGCCGCCACCCGCGCGATCCCCGCGGTGACCGAGACGGGCGGCATCCCGATCGTGTCCGCCACCGACACGGGTACGTTCCGCATCATGACCCCGGGCGGTACCGGCGCCAGCCGTGCCACGCCCCCGGCGGACCCGACCGGCTTCCGCGTCATGACGCCGGGCGGCCCGGGCACCGGCAGCTTCCCCGGGGTGCCCCCGATGGACGCGGGCCCCGCCCCCGCCCGGACCATGGCTCCGGTCGCGGCTCAGAGTCCGGCTCCGGCTCCGGCGGACATGACCGGCTTCCGCATCATGACCCCGGGCAGCTCGGGCACCGCGGTGTTCCCGGGTGTGTCTCCCCTGGACATGGACACCACCCCCGGCCAGGCTGCGGCTCCGGCCGTGGGGGACACCGGCTCCTTCCGCATCATGACGCCGGGCGCCACGGGCTCGTTCCCGATGCCGAACTCGGCCGACGCGGGAGCCTTCCCGACCGCGGACCCCATGAGCACCGGCGTCTTCCCCACCGCCGCCCCCACCGACTCCGGCGCCTTCCCGACCATGGCGCCCGCCGCCGCTGCCCCGGCTCCGGCTCCGATGGACATGGGCGGCTTCCGGGTCATGTCGCCGAACGCGACCGCCGGTTACACCGAGGTGCCCCAGGCCGCCGCCGACACCGCCTACGCGTACGCCACCGCCGGATACGCGACGGCGGCACCCGCCACCCCCGCGCCCATGGCCCCCATGCAGCCGGCCGCCGCCTACGCCGCGGCGCCCGCCCCGGACATGGCCGACGCCGCCTACGCGTACGCCGGAACCATGCCGCCCGCCGACGCCGCCTACGCGTACGCCGGAGCCATGCCGCCCGCCGACAACGCGTACACGTACGCCGGAGCCATGGCACCCGCCGACGCCGCCTACGCGTACGCCGGAGCCATGCCACCTGCCGACGCCGCCTACGCGTACGCCACCGCCGCGATGCCCACAGCGATGGCAGCGCCCCCTGCCGCGATGCCCACAGCGATGGCAGCGCCCCCTGCCGCGATGCCCGCACCGATGGCGGCACCCATGCAGGCGCCCATGACGGCAGCGATGCCCACGCCCATGTCGGCACCCATGGCAGCACCGATTCCGACACCCATGGCAGCGCCCATGACCGCACCGATGGCCGCACCGATGCAGGCGCCCCCCGTCGCCGCGACGGCCGCGGCGCCCATGGCCATGGCCGCGCCGCCCGAAGCGATGATGATGGCCGCGCCCGCCATGGCGATGGCCACCGCCGCCCCGGTCATGACGGCTCCGCTCCCCACCACCCCCCTGCCGACCGCACCCCCGCAGGTCGCCGCCCCGGTCCCCACCGTGGCCGCAGCCGCGCCCGCGCCCGGTGTCTTCGTCCAGCCCGGCGCCGTGGCCGAGCCGGGCAAGGCCATGAAGGCGCTGGCGTTCGCACGGGAGCAGATCGGCCGGCCGTGCGTCTGGGGGGCGACCGGTCCGGGGGCGTACGACTGCTCCAGCCTCACCCAGGCCGCCTGGCGCGCCGCCGGTGTCACGCTGCCGCGCAGCGCGCCGGAGCAGACGCTGGCCGGCACCCCGATGACGCTGGCCGCCATCGAGCCGGGTGACCTGGTCTTCTTCTTCGACGACGACAGCCACGTCGGAATCTACGCGGGCGGCGGCACGATGGTGCACGCGCCGAGCCCCGGAGCGCTGATCCGCGAGGAGTCGATCTACAACGCCGGGGAGTCGGCGATCCACCGGGTGATCCGCCCGGCCTGACCACCTGGCCTCCCTGCCCCTGCCCGTCGGGCTCAGACCCTCCGCCGCCGCGTGCGCCAGCTCTCGTGGTGGTCCAGGAGGGTCTCCTCGACGGGCCGGTAGGCAAGGCCCAGTTCGCGGACGCTCCGGCCGTTGTCGACGCGGAAGCGGATGCCGAGGTGCTTGCGTATGTAGTCCTGGGTGAGGCCGAAGAGCGGCCCGAGGACCCGCACCGGCCCGTGCGGGAGCGCGGTGCGCGGCAGGCGCGGGTCCCAGGGGTGTCGGCTGCGGATGATCCGGGACATCTCGTGGAAGGACGTCATCGTCTCGTTGGCCACGATGTAACGGCCGCTCGCCGCCGGGTTCTCCGCTGCCGCGATGTGCGCGTCGGCCACGTCGCGGACGTCGGCGGTGGTGAAGCTGAAGTCCGGGGCGCCGTAGCAGAAGTAGCCCTTGAACAGCTCGTCGAGCAGGAAGAGGCTGCCGGACTCGGAGGCGGGCGTGAGGGAGGGGCCGAGGATCAGTCCCGGGTTGATCGAGACCAGGCGCCAGCGCTCCTGGGCGGCCTCCGCGTCCCGGGCGGCGCGCTCGGCGACCGTCTTGGCGTAGTGGTAGGGGTTGTTCGCCACCGTGCTGGTGGTGTTGAAGTACTTCTCCGTCAGCACCTCGCCGGCCATCTCGCGGACGTCGGCGTAGTCACCGAAGATCGCGCCCACGGTGGAGGTGAAGACCAGGGTCGTCACCTCCGGGGTGCGCTCCACGCTGCCGAGGACGTTGCGGGTGCCGAGCAACGCCGGGTCCACCACGTCCCGTTGCCCGTCCTTGATCCGCTCGGGCATCAGGAACGGCGAGGCCACGTGGAAGACGGTCGCGCAGCCCCGGAACGCCTCGTCGAAGGACCCGTCGCCGAGCAGGTCGGCCTCGAACAGGGCCAGTCGGCCCGGGAAGGCCTCCTGGAGCTCCCACAGCGGTCGTACCTTCGTCGCGTCGGAGGCACGGCGGACCGTCGCACGGACCCGGTACCCGCGCTCCAGCAGCCGCCGTACCAGATGGCTGCCGACGAATCCGCTGCCGCCGGTCACCGCGACGGTCGTCTCCCCGCGTGCGTCCACGCTTCCACCCCTCGCCCTCGGGCCACCGCGCCTCGGTGCGCCGCAGAGGACAGGTTGGTGCATGGGCGGGGCACCCGCCAAGCGCCCGGCGGCCCCTGTGGCGTCCCACGAGCCACCCGGATGCCACCTGGAGCCATAAGCCGGGCCCGACAGAAGTCATAAGATCGCCTTATGAGGTCATAGGGCGGACCCGCGTACTAACTTAGGACTGCCTTAGTTTAGGCTTCCCGTTCGAGATCGCTTGTCCTCACTCGAAGGGAACCTGATCATGCCGCGCCCCCTGCGGGTAGCCATCGTCGGAGCCGGCCCCGCCGGGATCTACGCCGCCGACGCCCTGCTCAAGTCCGCGGTGGCCGCCGAGCCCGGCGTGTCCATCGACCTCTTCGAGCGGATGCCCGCCCCGTTCGGCCTGATCCGGTACGGCGTCGCCCCCGACCACCCGCGCATCAAGGGCATCATCACCGCCCTGCACCAGGTGCTCGACAAGCCGCAGATCCGCCTCTTCGGCAACGTGGACTACCCGACCGACATCAGCCTCGACGACCTGCGCTCCTTCTACGACGCGGTGATCTTCTCGACCGGCGCGACCGCCGACCGCGAGCTGCGGATACCCGGGATCGAGCTGGACGGCTCCTACGGCGCCGCCGACTTCGTCTCCTGGTACGACGGCCACCCGGACGTGCCGCGCACCTGGCCGCTGGAGGCCGAGAAGGTCGCGGTCCTCGGCGTCGGCAACGTGGCCCTGGACGTGGCCCGCATCCTCGCCAAGACCGCCGACGAGCTGCTCCCGACGGAGATCCCGCCGAACGTCCACGAGGGCCTCAAGGCCAACAAGGCGCTCGAGGTGCACGTCTTCGGCCGCCGCGGCCCGGCACAGGCGAAGTTCTCCCCGATGGAGTTGCGGGAGCTGGACCACTCCCCCAACATCGAGGTCATCGTCGACCCCGAGGACATCGACTACGACGAGGGCTCGATCGAGACCCGGCGCGGCAACAAGCAGGCCGACATGGTCGCCAAGACCCTGGAGAACTGGGCGATCCGCGACGTCGGCGACCGCCCGCACAAGCTCTTCCTGCACTTCTTCGAGTCGCCGACGGAGATCCTCGGCGAGGACGGCCGGGTCACCGGCCTGCGCACCGAGCGCACCGCGCTGGACGGCACCGGCAACGTGAAGGGCACCGGCGAGTTCAAGGACTGGGACCTCACCGCGGTCTACCGCGCCGTCGGCTACCTCTCCGACAAGCTCCCCAAGCTGCCGTGGGACATCGAGTCGGGCACGGTCCCGGACGAGGGCGGCCGCGTCATCGAGGAGAGCGGCAGCCACCTCACGTCGACGTACGTCACCGGCTGGATCCGCCGCGGCCCGGTCGGTCTGATCGGCCACACCAAGGGCGACGCCAACGAGACGGTGTCGAACCTGCTGGACGACTACGCGAACGACCGGCTGCACACCCCGGAGGCCCCCGCGCCGGAGGCCGTGGAGGCCTTCCTCGCGGAGCGCGAGGTCCGCTTCACCACCTGGGAGGGCTGGTACCGGCTGGACGCCGCCGAGAAGGCGCTGGGCGAGCCGCAGGGCCGCGAGCGCGTCAAGCTCGTGGAGCGCGAGGACATGCTCCGCGAGAGCGGCGCGTGAGGCACTGACGCCGAACGGGGCCCGCCCCTGAGCGGATGGTCGGGCGGGCCCCGTTCGCCGCACCATTGTGCGGGGGCGTGCCGGATCAAGGGCACGGGTGAACGGGCGTCGTACGACGCACACGGTGTGCGCCCCGGGTGCGGGGCGCACACCCCGTGCGCGGGCGGCCCCGCTCGGCGGGGCACACTCCCGAGCGGGGATACTGGAAGACGCAGCCCGCTCCCACCAGCAGATTGGCCCATGTCGAACTCCGCCACCGACCGCGCCGTCCTTCCGCCGACCGTCTGGCCCGCACGCGGCCGCCACACGGGCCCGAACTCCGAAGAGGTGATCCGCAGGATCCTGCGCCGCCGCAAGGAGACCGGCGCCCTCGACGACTTCGCCGAACCCCCGATCCCCGACGACCTTGCCCGACGGGTCTTCGAGGCGCGCTGGCGCGTCGACGACGGCACCGTGACGGTGCGCGCCCGGCTCACC
Organism: Streptomyces sp. NPDC047061; assembly: GCF_040643955.1. Taxonomy (NCBI): domain Bacteria; kingdom Bacillati; phylum Actinomycetota; class Actinomycetes; order Kitasatosporales; family Streptomycetaceae; genus Streptomyces; species Streptomyces sp. NPDC047061. The sequence continues at coordinate 216,238 of NZ_JBEYVI010000014.1, read as the reverse complement.
CTCGTCGACCCGCGCGGCCATCAGGCCGGGCGCGAGTGGCAGCTCGTCGCCGAGGCCGACCGGCCCTGGGACGAGGCCTGGCCCTCCCCCGCGCAGATGTTCTGGCCGGACGGCGAGGAGGCCGGTGACGGCGGCGAGGCCGCCTGGGACTACCACCCGGCCGTGGCAGGCGTGCGGCTGCGCACGGTCAACCCGCTGCCCGCCGACGACAAGGACATGCGCCGGGTGCTGCGGGACGCGGCGAAGGACGCCTGGTGCGTCAACCTCGTCGTGCACGAGGCGATGACGCCCGACGCACTCGGCCGGCTGCCACTGGTCCGGCAGCTGCCGCCCGGCCTCGCGCACCGCGTCGTCGAACACCGGGCCGCGCCCCAGCAGTTCCGTGCCGTCAACTGGGCGCTGCGCGACCTCGGTGCCGAGGTCCCGCGCGGCGGCGCCGTGCTGCTGCCCCCGGACCCGGCGCCGTCGGACTACGACGCGCAGCAGTACGCGGTGCGCAGCGTCTTCCTGGACGGCTCGGAGCCCACCGAACTGATCGCCGCCGTACGCCGGTTCGCCGCGCTGCCGAAGCCCGCGCCGCAGGGCGCCGAGGAGGCGCTGGCCGATCTGCGGGACAACTGGACCCTGATGACGCTGGAGGAGGAGCTGGCGCGCGAACGGAAGCGCGTCGCGCAGTACGCAGAGGCGCTGGAGGCCATGACCAGGTCCCGGGACCTGTACCGGGAGGCCGCCGAGCGGGCCGGCGAGGCGCTCGCCGCCCTCCGCGACACCCCCGCACCGGCCGCAGCGGCGCCCCAACCCGCCTCCCCCTTCCAGCAGTTGACCCGCGCCTTCAAGGGACTGCGGGCCCCGAAGGAGAATGCCGAACCGACGGCCATGCCCGGGGACCGAACCGGGAACACGGACCAGTGAGAGACCCCGGACCGGATCGGGGCCGGACGACAGGACAGCCATGGACACCACCACGACCGTGCTCGTGATCTGCGCGATCGTCGCCGCGGCCCTGCTGGCGGGCGCCGTCGCCGTACTCGTACGGCTGGTCCGCACCCGGCGCACCCTGCGCCGGGCCGGGCTGCCGACCGGCTCGCGCTGGGTGTTCTGGGGTGCCGTGCTGTACCTGGTGCTCCCCACCGACCTGCTGCCCGACCCGATCTACCTGGACGACATCGGCGTCCTGCTGCTGGCCCTGCGCTCGATGCGCGCGGCCCTCCCGGCGGAGGACCCGGAACTCTGACCCGCCCGGCATGAGCAGGGTGATGCACGACACATTCGCCGGTGTCCCGGGGGCGTCCGTGACGCCTGTGAGGACGGTCACCTGGCGCTTCGGCCGGTGCGCGCGGGGCGAACCGGCCGCCGCCGGCGCCGCAACCGCCGTGGTTCCGTGTCGCGGAGGTGCGTTTTCGGGCCGTCGTGACGCATTCTTGCTGTGTCACCCACCCGGCGGTGCGCGGACTAGGTAGGACCCGATGACTGGGAGCGGCGAGCACATGGGCCGGGCGCGTGAGCGGCTGACCGCGCTGCTGGTCGAGGCCTCGACCGGCGCCCTGGGCGCGGCGGGCGGCCACGTCGCCGGGGTGTACCTGCGCTCCGGTACCCCGGGCCTGTTGCGGCTGGCCACACTGGTGGGGCTTCCCGGCCCGCTGTTCCGGCCCTGGTGGCGGCTGCACGTGGACCGGCCGTTCCCGGTCGCGGACGCCTACCGGCTCGGCGTGCGGGTGGTGCTGCCCGACGCCACCGAGATGGTGCGCCGCTATCCCCAGTTCGCGGCGGGCCTGCCGTTCCAGTTCGGGTCGGTGTACACGCCCGTGCCCGGTGCGGAGCCGTCCTTCGGGGTGCTGACCGTGCTGCGGCCCGCGACCCCGGACACCGTGGACGAGCTGCCCGACCTGGACCGGCTGGGCCGGCTGGCCGAGCGGCTGGGGGCCGGGCTGCGCGAGCTGGTGGCCGAGGAGGGCGACGCGGCGGTCGCCTGGGAGGGCGAGCCGGTGTGCATACGGCCGCCCGCGCCGCGGCCCGGGGCGGCCCGGGTGGGCCGTTTCACCTGGGATCCGGTCACCTCGGCGGTGCGCGCGGACGACCGGCTGCACGCCCTGCTCGGCATGGCGCCGGAGGACTTCCCCGGTACCGGTGCCGAGCTGGCCGTGGCCGTGACGCCAGACGACGCCGACGACGTGCTGACCGCGCTGCACGAGACCGCGGCCGGCAAGCCGCCGCACTCCCCGCTGCGGGTGCGGGCCGTGGACGGTGCCCCGCTCCTGCTGGAAATGTGGCCGCCGCCCGGCACCGCCGACCCGTCCCTGGTCTCCGGGATCGTCGTCGACCCGGGCCCGGCCGCGGCCGCCGACGGAGCGGCCGATCTGCTCCCCCAGGGCGTCTTCTGCATGGACCGCTCGGGAATCGTCCGCTACGCCAATCCGGCCCTCGTCCATCTGGCGGGCCGGCCGCGCTCCGAGCTGCTCGGCAGGCCCGTCTGGGAGGCGATGCCGTGGCTGAGCGGGCCGCCCTACGACGACCACTGGAGGGGTGCGCTGCTGGCCCGCGGTCCGGTGCACTTCCAGGTCCGGTGCGAGGACGTCGCCGAGGGCGAGTGCCTCGCCCTGTCCCTGCACCCGGGCTCGGACCTCATCACCTGCACGGTCGTCCCGGCGAGCCGGATCGACCCGGCCGTGCACCTGCCCCGCCCCGCCGAACCGGACGCGACAGCCCAGCCGGGCGCGGTCGCCGAGCCGGGCGCGGCGGCCGGGCTCGGGCGGCCCGCTGGGCCCGGCGTTCCCGGCGGTCCTTCGATGGCCCCGCTGTACCGGCCGATCGCCCTGGCCATCGCGCTGACCGACGCGGTGACCGCCCAGCAGGTGTCCGCGGTGGTGATGCAGGAGCTGCTCCCCGCGTTCGGCGGCCGCCGGCTGGCCATCTACCTGCTCCAGGACCGGCATCTCTACCTCGCCTGGGAGACCGGCTTCCCGCCGGGCTTCCTCGCCCCGTTCGACGGGGTCGGCCTGGACGCCCGTATCCCCGGTGTCGAGGCCCTCACCACCGGCAGGCCGCTGTTCTTCGAGTCGATGCGGCAGCTGGCAAGGACCTATCCGGGCCTCGCCCTGGACGCCGACGTCGGCGCCCGCGCCTTCCTGCCGCTGATCGCCTCGGGGCGCCCGGTCGGCACCTGCATCCTCGGCTTCGACGTGGAGCGCGGCTTCAGCACCGAGGAGCGCACCGTCCTCACGGCCCTCGCGGGCCTGATCGCGCACGCGATGGAGAAGGCCCGGCGCTACGACAGCGAGGCCGCCCTCGCCCGCGGCCTCCAGCAGGCGCTGCTGCCGCGCCGGCTGTCGGCGCACCCCCGGGTGGAGACCGCGGGCCGGTATCTGCCGGGCACCCAGGGCATGGACGTGGGCGGCGACTGGTACGACGTCGTCGGGGCGGGCGACGGTCTCGCCCTGGTCATCGGCGACGTCCAGGGGCACGGCGTGCAGGCGGCCGCCACCATGGGGCAACTGCGCAGCGCGGTGCGGGCGTTCGCGCTCGGCGACCGGCCGCCCGACGAGGTGCTGAGCGGCACCAACCGGCTGCTCATCGACCTCGACCCGGGTCAGTTCGCAAGCTGCTGCTATCTGCGACTGGACCCCGCCACCGGGCTCGTCCGGATCGCCCGGGCCGGTCATCCGCAGCCCCTGCTGCGCGATCCGGACGGCCGCACCCGCGTCCTGGAGATACCCGGCGGTGTCGTCCTGGGCGTGGACCCGCGGGCCCGGTATCCGGTGACCGAGCTGGAGCTGGCGCCGGACGCGATCCTCGCCCTGTACACGGACGGGCTGGTGGAGCGGCCGGGCGCGGACATCGACGACGGCATAGCCGCGCTGGCGGCGGCCCTGTCCGAGGCCGGGGCGGCGCCGGGGCGGCCCGGCGGCCGGACCCTGACCGGAGTGGCCGACCGGCTGACCGCCACGGCCCGGCACGCCACCGACCGGCCCGACGACGTGGCACTGCTGCTCGCCACCCGCCGCCCGGAACCCGCGCCCGGAGGGTGACCGGGGCACAGCGGGGTATCCCACCGGTTACCTCAGGGGGCGCTCTCGCCTCGCGGGGCGGGGCAGTGTAGACATGGGCTCATGGTCCGTCAGCCCGGCCGGTCCGACACTCGGCCGTCCCGATCCGGGACTCCGCACGCGCCGCTCGCCGAGCGGGAGCGGGAGCCGAGCGGCCCGGGGCGCATCCGGTCCGGACGGCTGTGGTCGGCGCTGAGCGGGCGCAGCGTGGCCGGTCAGGTCTTCGTGCTGCAAGTGGTGATCGTGCTGCTGCTGGTGGTGTCGGCCGTGGTGGCCCTGGTGCTCCAGGTACGGCACGACAGCACCATGGAGGCCCGCAACCGGTCCCTGGCCGTCGCCCAGACCTTCGCCGAAGCCCCCGGCACGGCGGCGGCGTTGCGGCTGCCCGACCCCACGGCGGTGCTGCAGCCGCGGGCGGAGGCGGCCCGCAAGGCGACCGGCGTGGACTTCATCGTCGTCATGAACACCGACGGGATCCGGTACACGCACCCCAAGCCGGACCGCATCGGCAAGAAGTTCGTCGGGACGATCGGGCCCGCGCTGGCCGGCGGGACGGTCACCGAGGAGGTCCACGGCACCATCGGGGAACTGGTGCAGGCCGTGGTCCCGGTCCGGGACGCGGACGGCAAGGTGGTGGGCCTGGTGTCGGCCGGCATCACCACCGCGCACGTGGGCGGCACCGCCGACCAGCAGCTGCCGCTGCTGCTGACCGCGGCCGCCGCGGCGCTGGCCCTGGCGACCGCGGGGACGGCGCTGGTCAGCCGGCGGCTGCTGCGCCAGACGCACGGCCTCGGCCCGGACGAGATGACCCGGATGTACGAGCACCACGACGCGGTGCTGCACTCCGTGCGGGAGGGTGTGCTGATCGTCGGCGGCGACGGCCGGCTGATGCTCGCCAACGACGAGGCACAGCGCCTGCTGGACCTGCCCGGGGACGCCGAGCGCCGCCGGGTCCCGGACCTCGGCCTGGATCCGGCGACGGCGGCGCTGATCGCCTCGGGACGGGTCGCCACCGACGAGGTGCACCGGGTCAAGGACCGGCTGCTGGCCGTCAACCAGCGCCCCATCGAGGTGCGCGGCGGCCCGCCAGGCAGCGTCACCACCCTGCGCGACACCACCGAGCTGCGGGCCCTGTCCGGGCGCGCCGAGGTGGCCCGCGAGCGCCTGAACATGCTGTACGACGCCGGGGTGGGCATCGGCACCAGCCTGGACGTCACCCGCACCGCCGAGGAGCTGGCGGAGCTGGCCGTGCCGCGGTTCGCGGACTACGCCACCATCGACCTGTACGACGCGGTCCTCAAGGGCGAGGAGCCGAAGCCCGGGGACGCGCTGCGCCGGGTGGCGTTCGCCGGCATCCGCAAGGACGCCCCGCTGTACCCGGTCGGCGAGCGGTTCCAGTTCGTGGCGTCCTCGCCGCAGGGCCGGAGTCTGGAGACCGGCGAGTCCGTCGTCGAGCCGCGGCTGCGGGACTCGCCCGGCTGGCGGTCCCAGGACGTGGAACTGACCGGCCGGATCCTGGAGTTCGGCATCCACTCGCTGATCACGGTGCCGCTGCGGGCCGGCAGCCTGGTGCTGGGCCTGGCCAACTTCTGCCGTTCGGAGAAGCCCGCGCCGTTCGACACCGAGGAACTGGCCCTCGCGGAGGAGCTGGTGGCACGGGCCGCCGTCTCCATCGACAACGCCCGCCGCTACACGCGCGAGCACAGCATGGCGGTGACCCTGCAGCGCAGCCTGCTGCCGCGCAGCCTGCCCGCGCAGAGCGCCCTGGACATCGCCTACCGCTATCTGCCGGCCCAGTCGGGGGTGGGCGGCGACTGGTTCGACGTGCTGCCGCTGTCCGGGGCCCGGGTGGCGCTGGTGGTCGGGGACGTGGTGGGGCACGGGCTGCACGCGGCGGCGACCATGGGGCGGCTGCGCACCGCCGTGCACAACTTCACGGCGCTCGACCTGCCGCCCGACGAGCTGATGGGGCTGCTGGACGAGCTGGTGAGCCGTATCGACCAGGACGAGACCCCCGCGGACGACGCGGACACCGCGGCCACGATCACCGGGGCGACCTGTCTGTACGCGATCTACGACCCGGCGTCCCGGCGCTGCACGGTGGCCCGGGCCGGTCATCCGCCGCCGGCGCTGATGAGACCCGACGGCGGCGTGGAGTTCCCGGACGTGCCGGCGGGCCCGCCGCTGGGCGTGGGGGGACTGCCTTTCGAGACGGCCGAGCTCGAGCTTCCCGAGGGCAGCAGTCTGGTCCTCTACACCGACGGCCTGGTCGAGGACCGGCAGCGGGACATCGACGAGGGCCTCGAACTGCTCGCCGGCGCGTTGGAGTCGGCGGTCGGCGCCACCCCCGACGACACCTGTGCGGCCGTGCTGGAGCGACTGCCGGCCCGCCCCAGCGACGACGTGGCGCTGATCGTCGCCCGCACCCGGGCGCTCGGTGCGGACCGGATCGCCGAGTGGCAGGTGCCGGCTGATCCGGCGGCCGTCTCCGAGGTCCGCGCCAAGGTGACCCGGCAGCTGGCGGAGTGGGACCTGGACGAGCTGTCGTTCACCACCGAGCTGATCCTCAGCGAGCTGGTCACCAACGCCATCCGGCACGGCCGGCCGCCCATCGGGGTACGGCTGCTCCGCGACCGGTCGCTGATCTGCGAGGTCTCCGACGCGAGCACCACCTCGCCGCATCTGCGGTACGCGGCGAGCACCGACGAGGGCGGCCGGGGCCTCTTCCTGGTCGCGCAGCTGTCCGAGCGCTGGGGCACCCGGTACACGCCCGCCGGGAAGGTCATCTGGGCGGAGCAGCCGCTGCCGTGACCCTCAGCCCAGCGCGCGGTCGAGGTTGAACGCGGCGCTGATGAGGGAGAGATGGGTGAACGCCTGCGGGAAGTTGCCCTGTTGCTCGCCGGTGCGGCCGATCTCCTCGGCGTACAGGCCGAGATGGTTGGCGTAGGTGAGCATCTTCTCGAAGGCGAGCCGGGCCTCGTCCACGCGTCCGGCGCGCACCAGGGCCTCCACGTACCAGAAGGAGCAGATGGAGAAGGTGCCCTCGTCGCCGCGGAGTCCGTCGGGGCTGGCCTGCGGGTCGTAGCGGTAGACGAGGGAGTCGGAGACCAGGTCCTCGGTGAGGGCGTCCAGGGTGGACAGCCACTTGGGGTCGGTGGGGGCGATGAACTTGGCCAGGGGCATCATGAGCAGCGAGGCGTCAAGGACGTCGCCGCCCTCGTGCTGGACGAACGCGCCGCGCCGCTCGGACCAGCCGCGGTCCATGATCCACCGGTAGATGGTGTCGCGGCACTGCCGCCAGCGGGGCAGGTCGGCCGGCAGACCGCGCCGGTTGGCGAGGCGGATCGCCCGCTCGACGGCGACCCAGCACATCAGACGCGAGTAGAGGAAGTTCTTGCGGCCGCCGCGGGTCTCCCAGATGCCCTCGTCGGGCTGGTCCCAGTGGTCGCAGACCCATTCGACGAGGCGGGTGACGTCGTCCCACTGGCCGCTGGAGATGGGCTCGGCCCACTTGTCGTAGAGGTAGATCGAGTCGATGAGGGCGCCGTAGATGTCGAGCTGGAGCTGGCCCGCCGCGCCGTTGCCGACCCGGACCGGGGCGGAGCCGCAGTGGCCCTCCAGGTACGTGAGCTCGCGTTCGGGCAGGTCGGTGCGGCCGTCGATGCCGTACATGATCTGCAGCGGGCCGGAGGCGAAGCCGTCGCCGGGGCTGATGTAGGTGGTCACGAACTTCATGAAGGCCGCCGCCTCGCTGCTGAAGCCGAGCCGCAGCAGGGCGTAGACGGCGAAGGCGGCGTCGCGGATCCAGACGTAGCGGTAGTCCCAGTTGCGTTCGCCGCCGAACTGCTCGGGGAGGCTGGTGGTCGGCGCGGCGACGATGGCGCCGGTGGGCGCGTAGGTGAGCAGCTTCAGGGTGAGCGCCGAGCGGTGCACCATCTCGCGCCAGCGGCCCCGGTAGCGGGACTGGTGCAGCCAGCGCCGCCAGTAGCAGACGGTGGTCTCGAACTGACGCTCGGCCTCGGCGCGGGCGCAGCCGCGCGGGGCGATGTCCTCGCCGGCCTGGTCGAGGGCGAAGACGGCGGACTCGCCCTCGGAGAGCTTGAAGTCGGCACAGGCGTCCGGGCCGTCGCCCTCCAGGACCACCGTGGAGGTGAGCAGCAGGGACTTGGCCGCGGACTCGAACAGGGCGGTGTCCCCGAGCAGGCGCAGGGTGTGCGGGTCGGCGCCGTAGTTGAAGCGGGGGGCCACCCGCACCCGGAAGGGCACGGTGCCGCGCACGCACAGCACCCGGCGGATCAGCCGGTGCCGCTCGCACTCGGCCGGCTCGCCCGACTCGCCCGCCACCGGCATGAAGTCCTGGACCTCGCCAACGCCCTCGTCGGTGTAGAACCGGGTGATCAGCACATTGGTGTCGGGGAAGTAGAACTGCTTGGTCCGGGCCGGTACGGCCGCGGCCAGCGCGAAGAAGCCGCCGCGCTCGGCGTCCAGGACGGCGGCGAAGACGCTGGGGGCGTCGAAGGACGGGCTGCAGTACCAGTCGATCGTGCCGTTGCTGCCGACCAGGGCCACGCTGCGCAGATCGCCGATCAGCCCGTGCTCGGCGATCGGCAGGTAGCGGGGGCTCCCGGGCGCATTCTGATAGAACGGCTGTTCGGCCATCGTGACGGCCTCCCCGGAACGGATGTATCGCTACCTTACCGCCTAAAAGGGGCGCTATCCTTCCGACACCGGCCGCCGGCACCGGGCAGCGCCCCGGGCCGCTCGGGATGCGGGGTGCGGCCGGTCGGGCAATCGTGAGAGTGTGCACCCCGCTCCGTGAAGGAGGGACCATGTCGACCACAGAACCCGAAGCGTCCCGGCCGTCCGACGACCGCGCCACCCCGGACTTCCTGCTGCACAGCGCCCCCGGCACCGGGGTGGCGCCCGAGGACCTGGTGATGGCGTCCGGCCGGGACGTCACCCCGGCCACGCTCGAATGGGCCAGGAAGAAGATGGAGCGCGAGGGGCCGAACTGCATCGAGCGGCTCCTGCCCTGACTCCGGCGGCGCGACGACGATGCCGACCAGGCGCAGTCTCCTCGGGCTGCTCGGCACGGCGGGCCTGAGCCCGTCCGTGCCCGGTGCCGTCGTACCGCAGCCACCTGCCGACGCACCGGACTCGGCTCCGGCCGCCGCCGGACCCGCCGCCGGACCCGCGGCCGACGGCGGCGCGGCGCACGCCCGGTTCATGAGCCTCGCCGTCGACGAGGCGCGCCGGAACCCGCGCTACCCCTTCGGGGCGGTGTTCGTGCGCTCCGGCCGGGTGCTGGGACGGGGCGTGAACGCCTCGGCCGAGAACCCCTCGCACCACGGGGAGATGGTCGCGATGGCCGACTACGTGCACCGGGCCGGCAACCGCGGCTGGGCCGCGACCACGCTGTACTCGACCGCCGAGCCCTGTGCCATGTGCATGAGCGCCTGTGCCTGGGCGGGGGTGGGCCAGGTGGTCTGGGGGACCTCGATCGAGGAGCTCGCCCGCACCGGTCTCGACCAGATCGCGATCCCGGCGGCCGAGGTGGTGCGGGCCGCGAGCCCCTTCTACTCCCCCGGCCTGCTCGGCGGAGTGCTGGCCGGGACGACGGACGCCCTGTTCCGGCGGGCGCAGCTGCTGCGCGCGGGCGGTACCGGCGGGGCGCCCTAGCCGGCCGGGGCCGAAGCCCGCGAGGTGCGCAACGGCCCAGGTCCGTACCGGATTTCACGCGAAGGTTGCCCGTTCACCCTTTCGAAGCGGGGCCGCGTGCTGACAGACTTCGCAGGGTGCGCGATTTCGACATGCTTGTCATCGGATCCGGACCCGGCGGCCAGAAGGCCGCCATCGCCGCGGCCAAGCTCGGCCGCCGGGTCGCCGTCGTCGACAGCCCCGACATGGTCGGCGGCGTGTCCATCCACACCGGGACCATCCCCTCGAAGACCCTGCGCGAGGCGGTCCTCTACCTGACCGGTCTCACCCAGCGGGATCTCTACGGGCAGAGCTACCGGCTGAAGGAGGAGATCACCGTCGCCGACCTGACCGCGCGCACCCAGCACGTGGTCAGCCGCGAGGTGGACGTCATCCGCAACCAGCTCTCCCGCAACCACGTCACCCTGTGCTCCGGCACCGGCCGGTTCGTCGACCCGCACACCGTCGCCCTGCGCGAACCGAGCGGCAACGAACGGCTGTTGACGGCGGACCACATCGTCATCGCCACCGGCACCCGGCCGGCCCGCCCGGAGAGCGTCGCGTTCGACGGGCGCACCGTCATGGACTCGGACAACGTGCTGTCCCTGGAGCGGGTGCCGCGCTCCATGGTCATCGTCGGCGCCGGTGTCATCGGCATGGAGTACGCCAGCATGTTCGCCGCGCTCGGCAGCAAGGTCACCGTGGTGGAGAAGCGCGCGGCCATGCTCGACATGTGCGACGTCGAGGTCGTGGAGTCGCTCAAGTACCACCTGCGGGACCTCGCCGTCACCTTCCGGTTCGGGGAGACCGTCGCCGCCGTGGAGCGGCACCCCCGGGGCACGCTGACCGTGCTGGAGAGCGGCAAGAAGATACCGGCGGACACGGTGATGTACTCGGCGGGCCGCCAGGGCCTGACCGACGGCCTGGACCTGGAGCGGGCGGGCCTGTCCGCGGACCGGCGGGGCCGGATCAAGGTGGACGAGCACTTCCGCACCGAGGTGGAGCACATCTACGCCGTCGGTGACGTCATCGGCTTCCCGGCGCTCGCCGCGACCTCGATGGAACAGGGCCGGGTCGCCGCATACCACGCCTGCGGGGAACCGGTCGGGCAGATGGACAACCTCCAGCCCATCGGCATCTACACCATCCCGGAGATCAGCTTCGTCGGCCGGACCGAGGACCAGCTCACCGAGGAATGCGTGCCGTTCGAGGTCGGGGTGGCCCGCTACCGGGAGCTGGCCCGCGGCCAGATCATCGGCGACTCGCACGGCATGCTCAAGCTCCTGGTCTCTCCGGAGGACCGGCGGCTGCTCGGTGTGCACTGCTTCGGTACCGGAGCGACAGAACTGATCCATATCGGTCAGTCGGTGATGGGTTGCGGGGGCACGGTCGACTACTTGGTGGACGCGGTGTTCAACTACCCGACGCTCGCGGAGTCTTACAAGGTCGCGGCCCTCGACGCCACCAACAAGCTGCGGCAGCTCGACCGGCTGGAGGACTGAGGGCCTGACGGAACGTCTGCTTCCGGAGTGAGAGTTGATGGCCCCAAGTGGCATATGTGATTACCGCTCGGTCAGCTTGAAAGGTCAAAGAGGGCCGCTATAGTCACACCCACACACGCGGTGTGACCGTCCGCCGACTCTCGGCATGCGGCCTTCACCACCCCTTTCTTCTCCTGGCCGGCCCCTGCCCCGAGGTCATCCCTCACCGGGCCCGAGGACGGTCGCGCACCCCCCACCCGTACCGCCGCGGGCCTGCACTCCTGTGCGCCGTGCACGACCGGAAAGCAGCACAACCTATGAGCAACAACAGGGGCAGAGGGCTGCAGGCCAACGCCCTCGGCACGTTCGACACGGTGGTCATGGCCGTCGCGGGCAGTGCACCGGCGTACTCGCTGGCCGCGACCACCGCGGTGCTGGTCGGGTCGGTGGGGCTGGCCAGTCCGGCCGCCCTGCTGTGGTGTGCGATACCGATGCTGGGCATCGCGCTCGCCTTCAGCTACCTGGGCCGTATCGACGTGAACGCGGGCGCCAGCTACTCCTGGGTGGGCCGTACCCTGCACCCGTTCCTCGGCTTCGTCAGCGGCTGGGCGCTGGTGGTGTCCGCGACCATCTTCATGGTGGCCGGCTCACTGCCCGCCGGGTCGATGACGCTGTCCCTGTTCGACGCGGACCTCGCCGACAACGTGGCCCTGTCCACCGTGGTCGGCGCCGCCTGGTTCCTGATCATGCTCGCGGTGGTGCTCGGCGGCGCCCGCCTCACCGTGCGCGCCCAGCTGCTGATGTCCGGCATCGAGCTGGCGATCCTGCTGCTCTTCGCGGTGCTGGCCCTGTTCCACACCGGCAACGCCCGCGCCTTCGACTGGTCCTGGCTCGGCTTCTCCCACTTCGACGGCGTCTCCGGCTTCGCCTCGGGCGCGCTCATCGCCGCGTTCTACTACTGGGGCTGGGACGTCACCAGCAACCTCAGCGAGGAGACCCGCAACTCCCGGCGCACCACCGGCCTCGCCGGCCTGATCGGCGTGGGCATCGTCTTCGCCCTGTTCGAGGTGTTCACGATCGCCGTGAACGTCATCCTGTCCTCGGACCAGATCGCGGCGAACGACGCCAACGTCCTCGGCGTGCTGGGCGAGGAGATCTGGCCGGGCTGGGGCGGCAAGCTGCTCATCGTCGCCGTGATGCTCTCCACCATCGCCACCCTGGAGACGACCCTCATCCAGGTCACCCGCTCGCTGTTCGCGATGGGCCGCGACCGTACGATGCCGACCGCCCTGGGCAGGGTGCACCGCACCTGGAACACCCCGCACGTGGCGATCGCCGTGGTCGGCGCGGTGGCCCTGACCCTGTTCATCGCCTCCAACGCGCTGGGCTCGGTGGGCGAGATCCTCTCCGACGCCATCTCGGCGATCGGCCTGCAGATCGCCGTCTACTACGGCCTCGCGGGCCTCGCGGTGGTCGTGGCCTACCGCAAGATGCTGTTCAGGTCGGCGGGCAACTTCCTCCTCGGCGGGCTGTGGCCGCTGTGTGGCGCGCTGTTCATGTTCTGGATCTTCGTCGAGTCGCTGGGCGAGCTGAGCACCGCGGCGATCGCGATCGGCATCGGCGGCCTGGCCGTCGGCCTGATCCCGATGCTCTGGTACTGGAGGCAGGGCAGCGACTACTACCGGCCGGCCAAGCTGGACGCCACCCGCACGGTCGAGGCCGACTACGTCCCCGACGACCCTGTCACCGTGCAGGCCCAGGCTTACGAAGGTCTCCCCACCGACTTCTGAGGTACGAGTCCGATGGCGCGTGACCGCTTCGCCCCCGACTTCGACCCGGACTGCGGGGACCAGCCCCTCACCTCGGCCCGTCAGGACATCGTCATCGGCCGCTGGCAGGGCCTGCGGGACCTGCTGCGGACCACCGGCCCGGACTGGCTGGTCCGGGGGCACCGGGTACGGCTGCTGGCGCAGGCCTGCGCGGGCAGTTCGACGGCGGAGTCCTGGCTGGCCGCCGAGCCGCACGGCGCCGACGCGCTGGTGCTGCGCGCGGCGACCGAGACGGCCCGGGCGTTCACCCTGGCCATCTCGGCGGGCCGGGGTGTCCCGATCGACCGGGCCAGGATCGACACCGCCGTGCTGGCCTGCCTGGCCGCCGCCGAGGCGTACCCGCAGGACCCGACCCCCTGGGTCTCCCTGATCTCGGTGGCCCGGCTGTATCCGACCGGGGTGCGCCGGCAGGAACTCGCCCGCTGGTGGGACGAGTTGCACCGGCGCGACCCGTACAACGTGGAGGGCCACCTCCAGGTGCTCCACTACTACTCCGCGCGTTGGCACGGCACGCACGGCCTGATGTACGACTTCGCCCGGGACGCGGCCGGGGTCGCCCCGCCGGGCTGCGCGCTGCCCGTCCTGGTGCAGTACGCCCGCGTCGAGGAGTTCCGGTACGCCCTGGACGCGGCGCAGGGTCAGCAGAACTCGGTCGCGCTCAGCCAGCACTGGAAGCACGACGGCGCGGTCAGCGACGTACGGCGCACCTGGGAGCGGTGGATCGCCCAGCGCGGCGAGAGCCTGGTGGCTCCGGGCGAGCTGCGGGACCTCAACTACCTGACACACGCGGCCTGTCAGGCAGGCGTCACGGACGTCGCCACGGACCTGCTGCGGCTCATGGGGCGACGGGCCACCCGCACCCCGTGGTCGTACACCGGCGACGCGGAGAAGCAGATCATCAAGTGGCGGGCAGATCTGAAGGTGCGGTCCTAGAGTCCGTCTTCACCGATCAGCGTGGGAGTTGCTCGCTCCGCTGATACCGCGGCCGCCGCGGGCCGGTCGCTGGTGCCAGGACGGCGTGTTCACCCGGGTCCTGGCGCAGATCCAGGCCCGTGCGGACATGGTTGGGCGCTGCTTCACCCGGTCAAGGACTGGCCATGATCCGTTCAAGGACGGACCCCAGGTGGGCACAGGAGACGGCCGGCCGTTCAGCGGCTGCGTTTCCACAGGCGGATCGTCTGATCGGCGCTGCCACTGGCCAGCAGGTTTCCGTCCGGGCTGAAGGTCACGCCGTAGACGGGGCCGCGGTGACCGGTGAGGGGGCGCCCGATGGGGGCCGGACCGGCGGAGTCGGACACGCGCCACAGGCGGATCGTGTTGTCGCTGCTGCCGCTGGCCAGTACACGTCCGTCGGGGCTGAAGGCGACGGTGTTGACGGCGTCCCCGTGTCCGGTGGCGCTGCCGAGGAGCACCGGGTGCGCGGGGTCGTTGACCTTCCACAGGCGGATCGTGCGGTCGCCGCTGCCGCTGGCCAGCAGGTGCCCGTCCGGGCTGAACGTCACACTGTAGACGCGGCCGGTGTGGCCGGGCAGGGCCGGGCCGATGGGAGCCAGGGGGTCGGCCACGTTCCACAGCCGGACCGCGTGGTCGGAGCCGCCGCTGCCCATGACGCTCTCGTCGTGGCTGAACGCCACCGACAGGACGGCATCGGTGTGCCCGAAGACGGGCTCGCCGACGAGTTCGGGGTGCGCGGGGTCGGCGATCTTCCACAGGCGGATCGTGCGGTCGCCGCTGCCGCCGGCCAGCAGTTCCCCGCTGGGGCTGAAGGCTACCGAGAAGACGGCGTCGGTATGGCCGGTGACCGGGTGGCTGAGGAGCGCCGGCCTGGCCGGGTCGGCCACGTTCAGCAGCCGGACCTTCTGGTCGGCGCTCGCGTCGGCCAGAAGGTTCCCCTCGGGGTGGAAGACCGCCGAATAGACCGTGTCGGTGTGGCCGGAGACGGGGGAGCCGATCGGCTTGGGGCGCGAGGGATCGGCCAGGTCCCAGAACCTGAGCGTCTGGTCGGCGCTGCCGCTGGCCAGGACACGCCCGCCCGGCCGGAAGGCCACCGCGTAGACACGGTCGATGTGGCCCGTGAGCGGGGGTCCCAGCGAGGCCATTGCCGCCGTTGCCGCCGTGTTCGACGCTTTGCCGGGGGCACCGGGGTCCGAGGCCGCCGCCGGGTCGGCAGGACGGCCGGGGAACGTCAGGATGGTGTCGGCGACGGTCAGCCCGAGGACACCGACGGCGTTCAGCAGCGTGCGCCGGTCCAGCAGGGGCCACCGTCCGGCGACGGCCTGCGCCGGGATGCCGGCGGCGTCGGCCGGTACCAGCTCGTGGAGAATGGCGATGGCCGCCGCGGCTGCGCTCCTGGCGGCCTGAGGCTGGGAGCCTTCTGCGTCCCGCTTGCCCTTGTCCGGGTCGGCCTTGTCACTGATGCCCCGGATGATCAGCGTGTCCAAGGTGCCGGTGAGGTGGGCGGCCTGGGCGACGCCGGCGCCTTCCATCTCGATGGCGGCGGCGTCGTTGAAGTGCTCGTGGATGTGGCGGGCGATCTCGGACCTGGCGTCGGCGAGGACGACATCGCCGACGGCGATGGGCTTGAAGTGGGCCTGGTACTCGGTGCCGCGCAGGGCGTGGCGGGCGGCCTGTTCCAGGCGGTGGGAGGCGTACCAGGCCTCGGGGCGGACACGGAAGCCCTCCGGGGTCTGCTTGCCCCCGTGAACGCCGTACACCTTGGTCGCCACCACGACGTCGCCGATGTTGATGTCGTCTTTGAGGCCGCCCGCGACACCCACGAAGAAGAGGACTCGCGGAGCGAGCCAGGAGTTGACGCGTTCGGTGAGGGCGGCCGCGGTGAGGGTGCCCTCACCGATCTCACCGAGGGCGACATACCAGGGGGTTCCGCGGAGTCGGCCCTGTTCGACGCGGGTGCCGGAGGGGTGCACGAGCGTCCTGGCGTCGGTGAGGTGGGCCCGTACGGCGTCATACTCCACAGACAGGGCAGTGAGGATGACCGCGGTGGGGGGAGCGGTGTCTGCCACGTGACCAGCCTCGACCGTTCTTCTCTCGCGTGGGTGCAGAGTTCACCGTAGAGCACATCCATGGCGGAATATGCAGTTCCGTAGCGAATGCGGGGACTTGCCGGAGCTGTGCAGTCATGACTGCGCGTCAACTCGCCGCGATCCGCCGCTCCGGGGAGCCGCGTCGCCCGCCGGGCACCGGTTCTTCCGTGCCTTGGTGACGGTGGGACATGCTTGGGCGCAGGGGGTGGTGCCCGGTGGGAGCGAGTCCTTCACGACAGGAACTCAACCGCAGGCGGCGGAGGTCGGGATTCGTCGGCCGGCACGGGGAGTTGAGCGCCTTTCGCGACAACCTCGCCCGCGACCCGGACGATCCGACCTTTCAGTACCTCTTCCACGTGCACGGCATCGGTGGGGTCGGCAAGACCTCGCTGGTGCGGCAGTGGGACAACGCGGCGAGGGAGCTGGGTGCCGCGACCGTCTACATCGACGACGACGTCCACACCGTACTGGAGGCCATGGAGTCGATCGGCGCCCAGCTGGGCCGGCAGGACCTGCCGCTGAAGGCCTTCGACAAGCTCCTGGGTCTCTATCGGCAGCGCCGTCACGAAGCCGAAGGCGCCCCGGCCCAGCTGCCCCCGGGGGCAGGCGACGACCAGCCGCCCGCCGCGTCCGTGTCCAGTACCGTCCTCACCCGTGCCGGCCTGGCCGGGCTCAACCTGCTGCCCGGCGCGACCGCCTTCACCGGCAG
Source organism: Streptomyces sp. NPDC047061 (assembly GCF_040643955.1). Classification (NCBI taxonomy): domain Bacteria; kingdom Bacillati; phylum Actinomycetota; class Actinomycetes; order Kitasatosporales; family Streptomycetaceae; genus Streptomyces; species Streptomyces sp. NPDC047061. Next base: position 199,435 of record NZ_JBEYVI010000014.1, on the reverse strand, counting down.
TCTGGACGCACAGCAACTCGCCCTGGGCGCGGACCGCCTGCGGGCCGCCCTCAGTGCCCGGTTCCGCAGCCATGACGACGTCCAGCTGGTGATGTCACCGTTGAAGGCGCTCACACCCGTCCTGCTGGACGGTCTGGCGGACGCGGCTCAGCAGCGCCGCCGGCTCGTGCTCTTCTTCGACGTCTTCGAACGCATCGGCCCGGTCCTGGACGAATGGCTGCGCGACCTGCTCGTCACCGGCCGGTACGGAGACCTGCCGTTCAACGTGATCGCCGTTCTGTCCGGACAGGGACATCTCAACCCGCGTTACTGGAACGACCACCTCGACCTGATCACCTCGGTCCCGCTGGACGTCTTCACCGAGCAGGAGACCCGCCAGCTGCTCGCCAGCCGTGGTGTCACCGACGAGCAGGTCATCCAGATCATCCTGAACCTCTCCGGCGGCATGCCTCTGCAGGTCGATCTGCTCGCCCAGACCCCGCCGGGCAGTCCCGCCGACATCGGTGACGCCACGGACACCGCCGTGGAGCGCTTCCTGAAGTGGACCGACGCCCCGGACCGCCGCGCCGCCGCACAGGCCTGCGCGTTCCCGCTGCAACTGGACGAGGACATCTACCGCGCCGCGGTCCCGGATGCCACGGCCGACCACTACACCTGGCTGCGCGGCCAGCCCTTCGTCCAGGACCATGCCGGGCGCGCCCGCTACCACGACGTCGTCCGTACCGCCATGCTCCGGCTGCAGCGCAACCAGTCCCCCAGCGAGTGGCAGAACCGGCACACACGCCTCGCGGACGCCTTCGCGGACCAGCGCCGGTCCCTCGAGAGCGGCCTGCCGTCCGACCGTCACCGAGACGATCCCGAATGGCGGGAACACCGCTTCAACGAGATCTACCACCAGCTCTGTGCCGGACCTCACCGAGCGCTGTCCGACGTCCTCGCCGAGATCGTGAAGGCCTGCGACGAAACCCCTGACGCCCTGCCCCGCTGGACCCAGACCCTCCTTCAGGCCTATCACGACACCGATCATCCCGGCCTCGGGCAGTGGGCCACTCGTCTGACCGCCACACCCGGCCTCGCCACGAAACCCGTCGCGGCTCTCACAGCCGTCCTTTCGGCTTCCCTCCAGGAGATCACGGCCGAGGTCCGCACCCTGGCCCACACCGTCCGAGGCCGAGAGCACCGCAACACCGGTCTCTACACTCAGGCCCTCGCCGACTACACAGCGGCTCTGGACCTGACATCCGACTTCGAACGCGCTCACTACGGCCTGGGCGAAACCCACCGGCTCATGGGTCGTCACCGCCAGGCGCTGGCCGATTTCACCCGTGCACTCGAACTGAAGCCGGACGATCCCTGGACCTATCTCGGCCGAGCACAGAGCCACTGGGCCCTGGGGGAGAACCAACAGGCCCTGGAGGATCTCGGCCGCATGCGCACTTCCCGGGAAAGCGACCCGGACCACGTGTGGATCCTCCGTGAACGGGGGCTGGCGTACCGGGCGATGGAGCAGTACGAGCACGCCCTCGCCGATCTCGGCCGCACCATCGACATCGCCCCCGACCACGCCTGGGGCATCGCCGAACGGGGCGAGACGTACCGGTTGCTGGAACAGTACGAGGAGGCACTCACCGACTTCGACCGCGCCATCGAACTCAGCCCCGACTACTTCTGGGCCATTGCCAGCCGCGGGCAGGTCTACCGGGCGATGGGGCGGTACGAGGAGGCGCTGACCGACCTCGGCCGAGCCGTCCGGCTCAGCTCCGGCACCCCCTGGGTCGTCGCCGAGCGGGGGCTCATCCACCTGCTGACGGAGCGGTACGAGGACGCCATCGCCGACTTCGACCGCGCCATCGAACTCAAGCCCGACTACGCCTGGGCCATCGGCCGGCGCGGCGAGACGTACCGCCAGATGACCCGGTACGAGGAAGCACTCACCAATCTTGACCGCGCCGTCGAACTCAACCCCGACGTCGCCTGGGGCATTGCCGGCCGCGGGCAGGTCTACCAGGCCATGGAGCGGTACGAGGAGGCACTTGCCGACCTCGACCGCGCCATCGAACTCGACCCCGACTACTCCTGGGCCTTCGCACAGCGGGGGGTCTCACACCGGCTGACGGATCGGTACGAGGACGCCATCGCCGACTTCGACCGCGCCATCGAACTCAAGCCCGACTACGCCTGGGCCTTCGCCGAACGGGGCGAGACGTACCGGCAGAGGGAACGGTACGAGGAGGCACTCACCGACTTCGACCGCGCCGTCGAACTCAGCCCCGGCTACACCTGGGCCATCGGTCAACGGGGCTTCGTCCACCGGCTGATGGGGCGGTATGACGACGCGCTCGCCGATTTCGACCGCGCCATCGAACTCGAACCCGACGACGCCTGGCTGCTCTGCGAGACCGCGGTCGTGCATCGGCTGCTGGACCGGAGCGACCGGCTGGAACGGGTGGAACAGGCCGCCGAATCCTTGTTCAGGAAAGCGGACGACACGTCCGACGTGCATGAGCTGGGCAATCTGGTAATCGTCTACTGCGTGTTGTCCCGCCCGGAGCGAACCCGGCATGTTCTGGACCGCTTCCTGCGCTGCGCGCCGAGCCCGGCACGCATACGCGAGGCCTTGGACGACTTGCGCGGGATGCGGCAGGCCATGGTGGATACCGCGCTGTGCGAGGCCGTGCGCAGCAGGCTGGAGAACGCACTCGGCGATCGCTGAGCCCAGGGGCTCCAGGGGCGCCGACCGCCTACTCCGGCTGTTCCGCGGGCCGGGCCAGTCCCGTGGTCCACTTCTCCTCGATGCGGCCCGCCTTCCAGACCAGCAGGGCGATGGCCCAGGTGGCGACGAAGAGGCCGACGATGACGAAGCCGACGGTGTTGAGGTCGAGGCCGGCGGCCCAGTCCCAGAAGAAGCCGTGCAGGTCGAGCTTGTCGGCGAGGAGGCCGAGGAGTTCCACGGTGCCGATGATGAGGGCGACGGCGACGGACAGGCCGGTGATGGTGAGGTTGTAGTAGACCTTGCGGACCGGCTTGGAGAACGCCCACTCGTAGGCGAAGTTCATGAACGAGCCGTCGATGGTGTCCAGGAGCGACATGCCGGCCGCGAAGAGCACCGGCAGGGTGAGGATGGCGTACCAGGGCAGGCCGGAGGCGGCGCCGGAGCCGGCCAGGACCAGCAGGGCGATCTCGGTGGCGGTGTCGAAGCCGAGCCCGAACAGCAGGCCGAGCGGGTACATCTGCCAGGGCTTGCTGATCGAGCCGGTGACCCGGCCGAGGAGGCGGTTCATGAAGCCGCGGTTGTTCAGCTGCGTCTCCAGCGCGGCCTCGTCGTAGGCGCCGGAGCGCATCTGCCGGAACACCTTCCAGATGCCGGCCAGGATGACGAGGTTGATGCCGGCGATGAGGTAGAGGAAGGTGCCGGAGACGGTCGTACCGATGAGGCCGGTGACCTCGTGCAGGTGCGAGTCGTCGTTCTGGACCGGTCCGGCCAGGGTCTTCATGCCGAGCGAGAGCAGCAGGGCGAGGCCGAAGACGATGCTGGAGTGGCCGAGGGAGAACCAGAAGCCGACCGACAGCGGCCGCTGCCCCTCCCCCATCAGCTTGCGGGTGGTGTTGTCGATGGCCGCGATGTGGTCGGCGTCGAAGGCGTGCCGCATACCCAGCGTGTACGCGGTCACGCCGATGCCGATGCCGAAGGACTCGGTACCGACGCTGAAGTGCTGCGGTGCGATGATCCCGACCAGCGTGCCCCAGCCGATGACGTGCAGGGCGAGCACGAAGCCGGCCATCCCGCCGACCCTGATCCACTCCTGCCGTGTCATGGAGCCCCGGACACGGCGCCAGGCCGAGCGCTTGGCGTCGGCCTGGACGGGGAGGGACGGAGCGGAACCAGGGGCGGCCGTCATCGGGAGGTGACATCCTTCGGTCGAGCGGTGGGCAGCTGCCATCGGCAACCTTGTGCCATCCTCCCGTACTTGCAAATCGTTCGCATCAATGCCCGTGACAGGCCTTCACCAAGAGAGTCCCACGGGAAGGTAAAGGCCGGTGCGGCGGTCAGGCGGTCGCCAGCAGTCCGCTCCCCAGCCAGTCCTTGGCGTTCCGCACGCCCGGCAGGGCGAAGAAGTAGCCGCCGCCGGTCGGGGAGATGTAGTCGACGAGGGGTTCGTCGATGAGCCGGGTCTGGGTGGCCTCGAACTGGCGCCGGACGTCCTGGTTGTAGCAGCAGAAGACCAGGCCCATGTCGAGGTTGCCGACGCTGTCGACGCCCCGGTCGTAGTTGTAGCCGCGGCGCAGGATGCGGGAGCTGTCGGTCTTCGCGGTGCGCGGGTTGGCGAGCCGGATGTGGGCGTCCAGCGGGATGGCGTTGCCCTCCGGGTCCTTGGCGTACTGCGGGATGTCGGTCTCCTTGGCGCCGTCCAGCGGGGCGCCGGTGTCCTTGCGGCGGCCGAACATCAGCTCCTGCTCGCTGAGCGAGACCCGGTCCCAGAACTCGACGAGCATCCGGATGATCCGGACGACCTGGTAGCTGCCGCCCGCCGTCCAGGCCGGTTCGCCCTGCCCCTCGCCGACCCAGATCAGCCGGTCGGTCTCGCGGGTGGAGGCGACGTCCGGGTTGGCGATGCCGTCCTTGAAGCCGAGCAGGTTGCGCTGGGCGCCGGTGGGGCGCGGGGCGTTCTGGAAGCCGTCGATCCGCCACCTGATCTGCATGGCGCCGCGGGTGTGCTTGGCGATGTCGCGCAGGGCGTGCAGGACGGTGTCCGTGCTGTCGGCGCAGATCTGGAGGGAGAGGTCGCCGTGGCACTCGGCGGCCTTCAGGTTGTCGTTGGGGAAGGTCCGCATCGGCGTCAGCCGGGCCGGCTTCGCCTTGGCCAGGCCGTAGCGGTCGTCGAACAGGGAGGCGCCGACGCCGACGGTGACGGTCAGCGCGTCGGAGGGGACCTCGGGGCCGAGGATGCCGTTGTCGGCGGGCGGGGCGCCGACGCCGAGGTCCTCGGGGGTGCCGCCGGAGGTGAGGAAGCGGGCCCGCTCGGTGATCGTCTTCAGCAGGTCGGTGAGTCCCTGCCGGTCGTCGGCGATGACGTCGAGGGAGACGAAGGTGGCGGCGGCCGGGGCCGGGGTGAGGATGCCGGCCTGGTGGATGCCGTGGAAGGGGACCTTCGTGGTGCCGGTCGCGTCGGCGGCCCGGGCCTCGGCGGTGCCGCCGGCCTGGCTCAGCGCGAAGCCGCCGCCGGCCAGGACCGCGCCCGCGGCCCCGGCGCCCAGCGCGGTCCGTACGAAGGAGCGGCGGCCGGCGCCCATCGGGCAGGACGGGGTGTCGGCAGCGGACATCGGAGGGTTCCCTTCGTCGTACGGGTGCGGGTGCTCTGCGCGGTTCATCAGGCGGACTTCCTGATCTCCAGGAGGTCCGGCACCGGGGCGAGGTCCTCCAGGAGCTGGCCGGTCGCTCCGGCGATCCGCTGCCGGGTGACGGTGTCGAGCTGCTCGACCGGGGTCCAGGTCGCGCCCTGGTGCTGGGCGTCGAGGAGCTTCTGGAGGCGGGCGATGTCCGCGTCGACGGTCGGCAGCAGCTTCGGCGCCCGGGTGGTGAGGAGAGGGCGCAGAACGGTCAGCAGCTCGCGGGTGCCGGCGAGGTTGGCGTTCGCGGTGGCGAGGTTGGTGCCGCTGCCCTCGTCGGTGTCGGCGGTCAGCTCGAACTGGAGGGTGTTCTCCAGGATCTCGTGGGCGCGCAGCGGCAGGTCGCCCGGGTCGAAGTCCTGGGACGGGAACGCCTTCTGGAGCCCGGCGACCGCGTCCGCGAGGGCCTGGACCGGCGCCTTCAGCTGTCCGGCGGTCTGCGCGTGCCACAGCCCGTACTCGACCCGGTGGAACCCGGCGAAGTCCTGGTCGGCCACCCCGCCCGGGAGGCCGTCGGCGCGGCCGTTGATCTTCTGGTCGTAGTCCTCGAAGGTGCCGTAGGCGGCGCCGAGGGAGGCGTAGGTGAGGTGCGCGGTCAGCCAGTCGGCGCGGGCCTTGGCGAGGTGGTTGCCCGCGATGTCGTCCTGGAGCGTGCGGGTCTGGGCGACGAGGGTGGCCAGGCCCTGTTCGACGTAGGCCTTGTACGCGGTCAGCGGTGCGGCGAGGTCGTTCTCGGAGACCGGTACGACCGCCTTGGTGCTGCCTCCGCCGCCGCTGACGGTGACCGACCGCGAGGTGACGGCCTTGCCGCTGGAGGGGACGCAGCGCCAGGCGTAGGTGCCGCCGGCCACGGTGGCGACCAGGTCGCGGGTGGTACCGGGGGCGAGACCCTCGACCTCGCCGTAGACCGCGTTGCTGCTCGGGTCGATCAGGTACACCTCGGCGGTCTTGCCGCCGGTGTTCTGCATCCGGAAGGTCTGCCGGCCCGGCTTCGGGGCGGTGAAGCCCTTGCCGCACTCGGTCTCGGAGACGGCGACGGTCTGCCCGCCGCTCGGCTTGGGCCGGGCGAAGGCGACGACGAGCCCGGCGACCACGGCGGGGACGGCGACCACGGCCACGGGCACCACCCAGGCGGGCCGGCGCCACGGCTCCCCGGCGGGCTTCGGGCTCGGTTCCGGCCGCCCGGCGGCGAGGTCCGGCTCGGCCTGCGGTTCGGGCTCCCCTGCGGCGGCCCGCGACGCCGAGTCGACGGCGGCGGACTCAGGCCGCGACTCAGGCCGCGACTCAGGCCGCGACTCGGGCCGCGACTCGGGCCCGGCCGGCTTCGGCGCCGACGTCCGCACTCCCCGCACGAACAGGGTCATGACGACGGCCAGATAGGCGACGTACCCGGTCACCTGCAGCCAGGTCATCGTCGGTGTGATGTTGAGGACGCCCTGGAGGAGGGTGCTGTACCAGGAGCCCGCGTCGATGTGGCCGGCGAGGTCGACGGCGTAGGCCGTGCTGCCCGGGAGGACGCCGCCCTCCTGGAGGTCGCGCAGTCCGTAGCCGAGGACGCCGGCCGCGATCACGATCAGGACGGCGCCCGTGTAGGTGAAGAACCTGGTGAGGTTGATCTTCAGCACGCGGCGGTACAGGCCCCAGCAGAGGCCGGCCGCCAGGACCAGGCCGATCCCGGCGCCGGTCAGGGGGCCTGCGGACTCGCCGGCCGCCTTGGCCGTGGTCCACAGGAACAGCGCGGTCTCCAGGCCCTCCCGGCCGACCGCGAGGAACGAGGTGAGGATCAGGACGCCCGAGCCCATGGCCAGGGCGCCGGTGACCTTCTCCTTGATCTCGCCGGCGAGGCTGCGGGCCGAGCGGCGCATCCAGAAGACCATCGCGGTGACGAAGGCGACCGCGATCACGCCGAGGGTGCCGCCGAAGGCCTCCTGGGCGGTCGCGGAGAGGGAGGCGGCGGTGAAGGTGAGGACCGCACCGAAGCTCATCGCCAGCGCGATCGCGGCCAGGACACCGGTCCACACCTGCGCCAGCCGGTTCCTGGCCTCGGCCCGCACCAGCGTGGCGACGAGGATCGAGACGATCAGCCCGGCCTCGAGACCCTCCCTCAGTCCGATCAGGAAACTAGGAAACGCGTCGTCCCACATCCGCCGCAGCCCTCCCCGGCAGGCCCGTCCCCGCCCTGTGGCTCGAACTTAGTGAAGGCATGCCTTACTCCGCCGACCATGATGACTACACCCATGTAGTCAGTCGGTCATGAACTGGCAATGGTGCGGCAAAGGCCGCGACCGGACCCGGACGGGACCCGGACGCGGACCCACGGGAACACCGGCGGGGCGCCGATCGTCTACATTCGAGTAGACCGACTACACCTTCGTAGTCACCGGATCGTCGTAGTCACCGGAAAGGGCCGTCGTCGGCGTCATGGCAGGCAAGAGGACCGCGGAGTTCGCGGGGAGCGTCGCGTTCGGGGCCTGGACGGCGTTCGCGGTGCTGGCCCTGGTCGTGACCGGGCGGCACGGTACCCCGCTCGGCCCGGACCGCACCCTGCTGGACTGGTCCCTCGCGCACCGGCCGGACGTGGCGGTGGCCGTGGCCCGCGGGATCACCGCGACCGGCACCGGGGTCGTGCCGTACGCCCTGGTCGTGGCGGCCGGGGTGGCCGTGGGCCGCACCCGGCGGCAGCGGCTGGTCGCCGCGCTGCTCGGCGCGGGGTGCCTCGCCCTGGGCCAGACCGCCCGGAGCGCGCTGATGGAGCTGATCGGCCGGGCCCGGCCGCCGCAGGCCGACTGGCAGACGTCCGCCTCCGGCTGGTCGTTCCCCTCCGGGCACAGCACCACGGCCGCGCTGGCCGCCGGCCTCCTGATCCTCGCGATCCGGTGGCGGGCCCCGCACGGCCGTACGCCCTGGTGCGTGGCCGTCGCCTGCTGGGGGCTGGCCGTCGGGGCCACCCGGGTGTTCCTCGGCGTGCACTGGTGCACCGACGTGCTGGGCGGCTGGCTGTTCGCGGTCGGGTGGCTCGGGATCTGCGTGTACGCGGCGGCCCGGTGGGTTCCGCGCACCTGGGCACCGGACGACGTACCGGAGAGACCGGTGGCCGCGCCGTGAGTCAGGACGTGGCGCGGGGTCCGTCCGGGCGGGTGCGGCGCTGCTCGACCATCTCCCGGGTCAGGTCCGCCGTCTCGGGCTCCGGCAGCCGTTCGAAGCCGTCCTCCGTGATGACCGAGACCAGCGGGAAGATACGGCGGTTGAGGTCGGGGCCGCCGGTCGCCGAGTCGTCGTCGGCCGCGTCGTAGAGCGCCTGGAGCGCGGCCAGGGCGGCCTCGCGGCGGGTGAGGCCGGGGCGGTACAGCTTCTTCAGGGCGCCTCCGGCGTACGGCGAGCCGCTGCCCTCGGCGTGGAACGCGCGCTTCTCGTACAGGCCGCCGGCGACGTCGAAGCTGAAGATGCGGCCGCGCGCCCCCTCCGGTGCCCTGGGGTCGTAACCGGCGAGCAGCGGGACGACGGCGAGGCCCTGCATGGCCTGGCCGAGGTTCTCGCGGATCATCGCGGCGAGCCGGCGGGCCTTGCCGTCGAGGGTCAGGGGAATGCCCTCGATCTTCTCGAAGTGGGTCAGTTCGACCTGGTAGAGCTTGACCATGTCGAGGGCGAGCCCGACCGTGCCGGCGAAGGCGACCGCCGTGCGGTCGTCCGCGGGGTGCACCTTCTCCAGGTCACGCTGGGCGATGAGGTTGCCCATGGTGGCCCGGCGGTCGCCGGCGATCAGCACGCCGTCGCGGTAGGCGAGGGCGAGGACGGTGGTGCCGTGCGGGAAGGCGTCGGGCGCGGCGACCGTGCCCGGGGGCAGCGGGCTGCGGGTGGGCAGCAGTCCGGGCCGGTGCGCGGCGAGGAACCGGGCGAAGGACGAGGTCCCCGGCGTGAAGAACTCCTCCCCCAGCCGCCCCGCGGTGTCGTTCTCCGGCATACCAGCCCCCTCCTGTCGGCCGACGACACCGGACTCCTACCTACTGCGGGCCGCCGGGAAACGCCCGCCCGGTCACAGCGCCCGGCGCCGGATCAGCACCCCGAGCACCAGCAGGCCCGGCAGCAGCGGCAGCCACACGGTCAGTAGCCGGTAGCCGAGCACGGCGGAGGCGGCCGCGGCGGCCGGGGTTCCGGAGGCGGTGAGGGCGAGCGCGAGGGCGGCGTCGAGGGAGCCGAGCCCGCCCGGGGTGGGCAGCAGCGCCGCGGCACCGCTGGCCGCGAGGTAGAGCAGCGCCACCCGGGCCGGGGCGAGCGGCAGTCCGACGGCCCGGGAGACGGCGATGAGGACCAGCGCGTGCAGCCCGGCGAAGGCGAGCGAGCCGCCCCACAGCGCGGCCGCGCGGACCGGACGGGCGTGCAGGGCCCGGATGTCGGCGGTCACGGCGGCCGCCGCGCCCCGGCAGCGGGGCCACACGCGGGCCCCGACGAGGACGAGGACCACGACGACCGCCGCGGCGACGGCGAGGAGCGCGGCCACGGACACGTGCGGGATCCGCAGCAGCCCCGGGCACGCGGGGGCGAGGACGGCGACGAGGGCCAGCCTGACCACCGCGCCGGCGGCGGCCTTGACCGCGAGGGCCGACGCGCCGCGGCCCGCCGGAAGTCCGCAGCGCATCAGGAACCGCAGGTTCACCGCGCCCGCGCCGAGCCCGGCGGGCAGCACGTGGTTGGCGGCGGAGGCGGCGAACTGCGCGGCGACCAGCCGCCCGCCGGGCAGCCGACACGTGACCGCGCCCTGCTGGGCGAGCGCGGAGGACGCCCAGGTCCCGACCGCCGCGACGGCCGCCACCAGCAGCCACCCCTGGTCGGCGACGGCGAGCCGGACCGCCCCGTGCGTCACGGCCGGCCAGTGCCGCCGGACCAGCCAGCCGACGCCGAGCAGCAGTACGAGGCAGACGCCGCCCTGCCAGTAGAGTCCCCGGCGCCCCAGGACGGGCGTGGCGTTCACGTTCGGGACCATCGAGGCACCCCCCCTGTTCCGCTGCGATGCGCAGGACCCTTCATGGACTCAGGGACAAACACTGACAAATTAACCGGACTTACCGGCGGAGGCAGCGCGGGTACGGCCATACGAACGGCGGCACTACGCGCTGTAAGGTTGTGCCATGGCTGGCACAGGGTCCCGCGGCAGGGCGGAGCGGCGCAGCGCCGGAGAACTGGAGAGCGAGGTCCTGGCAGCCCTGTGGGCGACCGAACGCCCCTTGACCCCGGCCGAGATCCAGACCGAGATCGGCGGCGGGCTCGCCTACAACACGGTCCACACCATCCTGAAGCGGCTGTACGACAAGGGCCTGGTGCTGCGGGACGCCGACGGGCGGCGCGGCGCGTACCGGCCGGCGAAGAACGCGGCCCAGCTGACCGCCGAGGCCATGCACGAGGCCCTGGACCGGGGCCCGGACCCGATCGCCGCGCTCCAGCAGTTCGTCTCCGGGCTGAGCCCGGAGGAGGAGCGGGCGCTGCGGAACCTGTTCGCCGGAGGCGGCGCATGAGGTTCGACGTCTACACCCCGCTGCTGGTCTCCCTCCTGCTGCCCCTGGTCAGCCCGGTGGTCGGCCGCCGGATGGCCCCCGCGCTGGCCGCACGCGTACTGGCGTCCGCCGCCGTGCTCACCGCGGCCGCGGCCACCTGGTCGCTGATCCTGCTGACGACGGCCCTGCTGGGCGACGCGCCGCCGGTGGTCCGGGAGGCCCACGAGGACGGACGGCCGCTGGCCGACCCGGTGCCCGAGGTGATCGGCGTCGCCGCGTGTCTCGCGCTGGCCGTGGTGGTCTGGCGGGTGCAGCGGGCGGTCCGGGCCGAGCGGCGCACCCGGCGGGCGCTGCGGCGGCTGTGCGAGGGGCACCCGCGGGACACCGAGCTGGTGGTGGCCGCCTGCGAGGTGCCGCAGGCGTTCGCGATCCCGGGCCGGCCGGGCCGCATCCTGGTGACCTCGGCGATGCTGGGCGCGCTGGCACCCGCGGAGCGGCGGGTGCTGCTGGCCCACGAACGGGCCCATCTTCGGCACCGGCACGGCCGCCTGGTGACGGCGGTGACGCTCGCCGCGGCCGCCAATCCGCTGCTCGGCCCGGTCCGTTCCGCCGTGACCTTCCTGGTCGAGCGGTGGGCGGACGAGCAGGCGGCGACCGAGGTCGGGGACCGCGGGACCACCGCCAGGGCGCTGGCCCGGGCGGCCCTCAGCGCGGGCCGCGCCACGCGCCCGGCCTGCACCCTCAACTTCACGGACCGCGCGGTCACGCGCCGGATCGCCGCCCTGCAGACGAGCCCGCCCCCGCATCTCTGGCCGGCCGCGGCAGCCGTTCTCGCCCTGGGCGCACTGGCGGCCCTGTTCGCGGCGGACGCGACGAGCGATCTCGTGGGGCTGCTGTGGAACGCGTTGACCTGACCGAGCGGGCCGCCGGGAGGACCGGAAGGCACGATCGAGTCGCTGCCAGGACCACGGGCGGATGAGCGGCTGGACCGGCCGGCGGTCGATGCGGCCTCGGTCGGCTGTCAATCCGGGGCGGGCGCGAGCCGGAACACCGGCCAGCCGATCTCGGTACGCCAGGCTGCCGGATCCGGGTCGTCGCGCGGGCCGACGAGATAGGTCTCGTGCACCGGACCGTCGACCGCGAGGGCATGGTCGACCACCCAGGCGCCGAGCCGGCCGTAGGTGACGTCGATGTCGTCATGCGGTCCGGGATGGACGACCACGGCAAGCTCGCCGGCCGGGAGATCCACCGGTCGCACCCGGCCCCGGGTCGGCGGGTCGGCCACAGGCCGGTGGACCAGCGCCGTTCCGCGACCGCGGGTGAACAGCTCGTTGGCGTAGCACCCACCCGGCGGCCCCAGTGCGGGCAGACCGGCGACCGCGGCGTCGAGTTCGGCCATCGCCCCGTCGTACCAGGAGGACACCTCCTCGTAGCCGACGACGTCCTCGACCCCGGCGACCGTTCTGGCTGCCACCGGTCGGAGCTCGACCTGCAGGCCGCCGCCGTCGGGGCGCAGCAGGCTCCGCAGGGAGGCCACCGCGGCTCGCGTGCGGTCCAGTTCCGCTTCCAGCCGCCGCACGTGGTCACCGACCAGGTCGGCGCGCTCCGCGGCGTCCTCGGTGGCGAGGATCTTGGCCACGTCGGCCAGCGGCACGTCCAGTTCACGCAGCCGATGGATGACCTGTGCGGTGGGGATCTGGTCGCTGGAGTAGCGGCGGTAGCCACTGACGGGGTCCACCGAGGCGGGCTCCAGCAGCCCGGACTCGTGGTGACGACGCAGGGTCCGCACACTCAGGTGCGTCAGCTGCGCGAACTCGCCGATCGTCAGTCCGTGGGGCATTCCCCCAGTGTGCATCCGCCGGACTCGACGCGCTTGACCCTCTCCCCGGGGGAGGCCCCATCGTGATCGGCATGAGCCACCCGGCCGGCCTGAAGGTCCTCGCACCCGGGCTTCCGAACCGGTCGCAAGCTGTGGCCTCCCCCACCCGATCAACTCTCGTAAGGCACCCCATGACCGACAGCACCGTTCGTATCGGCATCACCGAGCTGCCCGCGGCCGTCCGGCAGTTCGTGACCGCGCTCGACACCCGGGACACCACCGCGGTGACCGGGATCCTGACCCCGCAGGCGACCGTGACCGACGAGGGCCGCACCCACACCGGCATCCCCTCGATCACCGCGTGGATGGCCGACGCCGCCTCCGAGTTCACCTACACCACCACGCCGGTGGCCGCCGAGCGCACCGGCACCCACGAGTTCACCCTCACCCAGCACCTGGAGGGCGACTTCCCCGGCGGCAGCGTCGATCTCGACTACCGCTTCACCCTCGAAGGCACGCTGATCAGCAGCCTGGTCATCGCCCCCTGACGCGCTGCCGCCTGTCACTCTCCAAGGATCCGAGGAGGAGCACTGTGAAGACATGGTTCATCACCGGCGGTACCGGTGGTTTCGGCAGGGCCTATGCCGACGTCGCGCTGGAGCAGGGCGACAACGTCGTGCTGACCGCCCGCCGGCCCGGGCAGCTCAAGGAATGGGCCGACCTGCACGGCGCCGAGGCGCGTGAACGGATCCTGCTGCTGGAGCTGGACACCACCGACCGCCGGCAGGTCCGGGACACGGTCCGGGCCGCGGAAGCGCACTTCGGCGGGATCGATGTACTGGTCAACAACGCCGGCCGCGGTTGGTACGGCTCGGTGGAGGGCTCCCCGGAGGCGGATGTACGCCGTTCCTTCGAGCTGAACTTCTTCTCCGTCGTCGACCTCGTCCGCGCGGTGCTTCCCGGAATGCGGGAGCGGCGCAGCGGCTGGATCGTCAACATGTCCTCGGTCGCCGGGATCGCGGGCGTGCCCGGTTTCGGTTTCTACAGTGCCGCCAAGTTCGCGGTGGAGGGCATGACGGACGCGCTGCGCGCCGAGGTGGAGCCGTTCGGTGTCCGGGTCCTCGCCGTGGAGCCGGGCGCCTTCCGCACCCGGGCCTACGCCGGCTTCGTCGAGGAGCCGGTGACCGAGACCGTGGAGGCCTACCGGGCGTTCGTGGAGACGGTGCGGGCGGCCATGATCGGTCAGGACGGCCGCCAGCCCGGCGATCCCCACCGCGGCGTCAGGGCCGTGGTCGGCGCCATGGGCCAGGACTCCCCGCCCCGCCGCATCGTCCTGGGCAACGACGGCTACGACGCCGTCCACGACCGGCTGCGCGGCGCCCTGGACGAACTGCGCGCCCAGGAGACCGCCTCCCGGGCCGCGGACTTCCCCCCGGCGGCGTAGCCCGAGCGCACACCCTGGCAGCGACCCGGGGCACAGGGTCCTAGGCCGTCTGCTCAGGTCGGCTCAGGCGTTGGGGCGCTTGCCGTGATTGGCCTTCTTCTTCTTGCGGGCGCGTCGCTTGTTTCCTCGTTTGGCCATGGCACATATCTCCCTAATCCATCAGTTTCCACTCCTCGCCAGTCTAGATTCGCCCCGATATCTCCGCATCAAGTGACGCCGACCCGGCCCCTCAGGCCGGTCGGTTCGGTGCCCGGTGCGGTGGCTGCCGCGGAGCCGGGCCCGGGCGGGCCGGGGGCACCGCACGCACGGCGGGGCTGTCGGTGCCGACCGTCACCGGCTCCCCGTGGTGGTGGACGGTGAGCGGCGGGCCGTCGAGGAGGGTGTACGTCGCCTTGTCGGCGCCGATCTCCACGCGGAGCCTGCTGTCGCGCAGTTGCAGGCTGAAGGCCAGCCTCCGCAGCCGCTCCGGCAGCCGCGGGGCGAACCTGGCGCCGTCGTCGTAGTGGCGCAGCCCGCCGAAGCCGGCCACCAGGGCCATCCAGGTGCCGGCGAGGGAGGCGATGTGCAGTCCGTCGCGGGTGTTGTGCTCCAGGTCGTCGAGGTCCATCAGCGCGGCCTCCGCCGTGTAGGCGTGCGCGAGCGTCAGGTGCCCGGCCTGGGCGGCGACGACGGCCTGGCAGCAGGCGGACAGCGAGGAGTCGCGTACGGTCAGCGGCTCGTAGTAGGCGAAGTTGCGGGCGATGTGCTCCTCGTCGAAGTACGCCTCGCAGGTGTACATCGCCAGCACCAGGTCGGCCTGTTTGACGACCTGTTTCCGGTAGAGGTCGAAGTACGGGAAGTTCAGCAGCAGCGGGTACTGCTCGGGGCGGGTGTTCTCGAAGTCCCAGCGCTGGTAGCGGGTGAACCCGGCGTGCTGCTCGTGGACGCCGAGCTCGTGGTTGTAGGGGATGTGCACGGACTCGGCCGCGTCCCGCCAGGCGGCGCTCTCCTCCGCGTCGACACCGAACTCCGCCGCCTGCCGCGGGTGGCGTTCGACGGCGTCGGCGGCGGCCAGCAGGTTCGCCCGGGCCATCAGGTTGGTGTACGTGTTGTCGTCGGCGACCGCGCTGTACTCGTCGGGGCCGGTGACGCCGTCGATGTGGAAGGCGCCGCGGCTGTCGTGGTGGCCGAGGGAGCGCCACAGGCGGGCGGTCTCCACGAGCAGTTCGACGCCGGTGTCCCGTTCGAAGTCGGTGTCGCCGGTGGCGGCGACATAGCGGACCACCGCGTCGGCGACGTCGGCGTTGACGTGGAAGGCCGCGGTACCGGCCGGCCAGTAGGCGGAGCCCTCCGAGCCGGCGATGGTCCGCCACGGGAACGCGGCCCCGTTCAGGCCCAGTTGGGCGGCGCGTTCGCGGGCGGCGGGCAGGGTGTTGTGGCGCCAGCGCAGCGCCTCGGCGACGGCGCCGGGGGCGGTGTGGGTGAGGACGGGCAGCACGAACATCTCGGTGTCCCAGAAGGCGTGCCCGTCGTACCCGGAGCCGGTCAGGCCCTTCGCGGGTATCGCCCGCTGTTCGGCGCGGGCGCCCGCCTGCAGGACGTGGAAGAGGGCGAAGCGGACGGCCTGCTGGACCTCCTCGTCGCCGTCCACCTCCACGTCGGCGCGGGACCAGAAGTCGTCCAGGTAGCCGCACTGCTCGTCGGCCAGCCCCTGCCAGCCCTCGTGGGCGGCGGCCGCGAGCGCCGCGTCCACCTGGTCGGCCATGGCGGGCAGTGAACGCACCCCGGACCAGCCGTGGGCGACGAACTTCTCCACCCGCAGCCGCTGCCCCGGCTCCAGCACGGAGGTGACGGTCAGCCGGCCCACGTCCACGCCGCTCTCGGCGCGGGCCGAGGTGCGCTCGGGGCCGGAGACCGTGTGGTCGGCGGCGACGGCGACCCGCAGGCCGCTGCGCCGGGTGCGGTGCACCATGCGCAGCCGGTGCCCGGAGACGAAGTTGTCCTCCTGCTCCAGCGACGACCCCAGCGCCACGGCGGCGCGCGGGTCGCCGTTGGACCCGGGCAGCTGCTCGTTGGCGACCAGTTCGGACTGGACGACGATCCGGCAGCGCCGGTCGACGGCCTCCACCTCGTAGGAGACGGCGGCGATCGCACGCTGGGTCAGCGACACCAGCCGGGTCGAGCGCACCCGCACGGTGGAGCCGGCCGGCGAGGTCCACTCGCAGGTCCGCTCCAGGACGCCCCGGCGCAGGTCGAGGACCCGCTCGTGGGCGACGAGCCGGCCGTAGCGCAGGTCGAAGGGTTCGTCGTCGACGAGCAGCCGCAGGATCTTGCCGTTGGTGATGTTGATGACGGTCTGCCCGGACTCGGGGTAGCCGTAGCCGGCCTCGGCGTACGGCAGCGGGTGCACCTCGTGCACGCCGTTGAGGTAGCTGCCGGGGAGGCCGTGCGGTTCGCCCTCGTCGAGGTTGCCGCGCCAGCCGACGTGCCCGTTGGACAGGGCGAACACCGACTCGCTCTGCGCGAGCACGTCGAGGTTGAGGTGCGTCTCGCGGACCGCCCAGGGCTCCACGGCGTACGACCGGTGGGTGATCACTCCTTGCCTCCCAGCTCCGCGAGGTCCTTCACGACGGTGTCCGCGCCGTGCGCGTACAGGGCGTCGCTCTGCCCGACGCGGTCCACGCCGACGACGTACCCGAAACGGCCCGCGCGGCCCGCGTCCATCCCGGCGAGGGCGTCCTCGAAGACCGCGGCCGCGGCGGGTTCGACCCCCAGGTCACGGGCGGCGGCCAGGAAGGTGTCCGGGTGCGGCTTGCCGGGCAGCCGGCGCTCGGCGGCCACGACCCCGTCGATGCGGACGTCGAAGAAGTGCTCGGCGCCGATCGAGCGCAGCACGTCACGGCAGTTGGCGCTGGAGGAGACGATCGCGGTGCGCAGCCCGCGCGCGCGGACCGCCTCCAGGTAGCGCAGGGTGCCGTCGTAGGCCTCGACCCCCTGGGTGCGGATCTTCGCCAGCAGCAGTTCGTTCTTGCGGTTGCCGAGGCCGTGCACGGTCGGCGCGTCCGGTGGGTCGTCGGGGGTGCCCTCGGGCAGGTGGATACCACGGGAGTCGAGGAAGGCGCGGACCCCGTCGGCGCGCGGGCGTCCGTCGACGTACTCGTCGTAGTCGTCGACCGCGTCGAAGGGCCGCTGTCCGTCGCGGTCGCGCAGGAAGGCGTCGAAGGTCTCCTTCCAGGCCGCCGCGTGCACGACGGCCGTCTTGGTGACGACCCCGTCGAGATCGAAGAGACAGGCCTGGATGGTGTCGGGCAGACCTAGTGCAGTCATGACCCGCATCTTCCCCACCGGACGGCTTCGAGGGGGTGGCGCCCGCCACATTCCGGGCCCGGTGTCACACTTTTTGCGTGCCGCTGACTTTCGACGACCTTCTCGACCGCGCCCGTTCACTCGCCGGACGGGCCCCGCGCGCGCTCCTCGGCATCGCCGGCAGCCCCGGCGCCGGCAAGACCACCCTCGCCGAACACCTGGTGCGGGAGCTGAACGGCGCCGGTGAGCCGTGGGCCGCGCACGTGCCGATGGACGGATTCCACCTGGCCGACGTCGAGTTGGACCGCCTCGGCCTGCGGGACCGCAAGGGGGCGCCGGCGACCTTCGACGCGGCCGGGTACGCGGCGCTGCTGCGGCGGCTGCGCGCGGAGACGGACGTCGTGGTGTACGCGCCGGGTTTCGAACGGGTCCTGGAGCAGCCGCTCGCGGGCGCGATCCCCGTCCTGCCGACGGCCCGGCTGGTGGTGACGGAGGGCAACTACCTGCTGCTGGCGGAGGGCCTGTGGACGCGGGTACGGCCTGCCCTGGACGAGGTCTGGTTCTGCGAGATCGACGAGACGGAGCGGATACGGCGCCTGGTCGCCCGCCACGAGGAGTTCGGCAAGACGCACGACCAGGCGGTGGCCTGGGTGGCGCGCACCGACCAGCTCAACGCCGACCTGGTAGCCGCCACCCGGGACCGCGCGGACCTGGTGATCCCGGAGACGGTACTGGGCAACGCCCCGTGAATCAAGCGCCCCGTAGGGGCGCGGGGAACTGCGCGACCAGCCACGACGGCTCCGCAGACGGCAGATCGCGGCAGCTCCAGCGAAGCACCTAGCAGGCGGTAAGGGCCAGTTCAGGCACGCCGTGCGCGTCCTCCGCCCCGATGGCCGCCGTGAACGCCTCCGTGCGCACCGTCAGGTCGCCCTCGAACGACGGCGTGAAGTCACCGCCGGGCCCGTACCGCACGGCGAACACATGCAGCGACTCCGGTGCGCCCGGCGCCGGTTCGGCCTCGTACGCCGTGGAGGCGACCAGGTGGCGCCAGCCCTCGTCCGGGTTGCCGTAGCCGCGCGGGTCGGCGGCGAGGGCGAACGCGGCCTGTTCCTGGGTGAGTTCGGCGCGCGCGTCGAAGTGGTCGGCGCCCTGTGCCGAGGGGTGCGTGAGCAGCAGCGCGCCCGCCGAGGCGACCTCGCCCTCGGCGACCCTGCGCACCCGGTCGCCGTCGTCCGCGGCGTACGGCAGCCCGGCCAGCAGGTACGGCGTCCCGGCGAGCCGCTCCACGGCCACCGTCACCCACAGCCGGGTGCCGTCCGTGACGTACAGGGAACGCACGTGGCGCAGCACGTGGTCGCGGCCCACGACCGGCTTGCTGACCAGCTTGGCGGTCAGGCCGTCGGCGCTCATGTCCCGGACCCGGACCTCGCCCATCGGCCTGCAGTACAGGAAGCCGTCCAGGACCGGGCCGAAGCCGTGCTGGCGGTTCACCGCCGCCGACAGGTAGTAGGTGCCGGCGGCCTCGACCAGGGACGGGGTCATCCGGCTGTCGAAGGCCACCGAGACGGAGCCCGCGCGGAGTTGGTGGCGGGCCGGGGCGGTCGCCGGGTCGCGGTGCCAGGGGGTGGTGTCCTGGATCTGCCAGACCAGCATCCAGGCGAAGTGCCCGTCGACACCGCCGTCCGGCTTGACCGCGTGCCGGCCCCAGTTGGTGTCGCCCCGGTAGCGGCCAAGGTCGGAGCCGATCCGAGCGCCGAAGTAGCGCAGCCCGAGGACGGATTCGAAGCCGGAGTGCTGTTCGCTGTAGCGGGGGCCGCCGTTGTCGAAGCCGCCGCCCGGCAGGCGGGCGTCGAGGTAGCGGGCGAGTGCGTCGCCGTCCTCGGCGAACATCTCCGCGCCGCTGATCCGGTGGGCCTGGGCGAGGAAGGACAGGGAGATCGGGCCGTAGTTGTTGTCGTAGGCGCCGCCGTGCTCGGGCGGCAGCAGTGCGCCCCGGTCCGGGACCCGGTGGGCACGGATCTTGTCCGTGTACAGGGCCAGTGCCCGCTCGCGGACCGGCTCGGCCTCCTCGGGCGGGAGGTGCCGGGCCAGCATCAGCCCGCCGACCACGCACCCGATGGCCTGGTTGCCGGCCTCCTGCGGGTTGAAGAAGGTGGCCTCGGTCAGCCAGCGCCAGTAACCGCGGGCCACCTCGACCAGCTCGGCGCGCCGGCCGTCGTCGACCAGGCCGTCCGCGAGGTCGAGGATGTTCACGGCCTGGAGCAGCGCCCAGACCGTGCTGGGCCAGTCGCCGATCGGGTGGGCGCCCGCCGCCAGGACGTAACGGGCGTACGGCAGGCCTGAGTTGCGGACGGTGAGGTTCGGGTAGCCGGGGTTGTCCTCGGTGTAGACCCGTTCGCGCAGGTGGAAGGCGAGGCTGCGGGCCACCGCCTCCGGCAGCCGCGGGTCCTTGGACCGCTGCCAGGCGAGGGCCAGCAGGGAGGTGACGCCGAGCGAGGTGTCGCCGATGTCGTCGTCGGCGTCGGGGTGTTCGAGGTTGCCCTCGGGGGTGAGGCGGGCCAGGGCCTGGTCGACGACGTCGGCGAGGACCGCGTCGTACGCCTCGGGGGTGGACGGCAGGTCGTGCAGCGGGCCGAGCTGGCGCGGCAGGTGCATCGGAGGAGGTCAGCCCTTCATGCTGGAGGTGGCCCTGGCGGGGTTCGTAGGGGTCGGGCGACCGGCGCGGGACGGCGGGCGGCGCGCAGTTCGACGGTCAGGGTGTGCGGGCCGAGCCCGCCGAGGTAGACGCGGTTCCCGGTCGTCGCGTCGGTGCCGCCCACCACGGTGTGGTCCTGCCCCGGGTCGTACCGTAGTACGTCGCTCCGGTCCGGTCCGGCAAGCGGTTCGCCCGCCTCGACGTCGGCCTCGACCCGGATCTCGTCGGCACCGGCCCGGTAGGTCAGCGGCCCGGTCGTCAGGCACCAGCGTCCGTCGCCGATCGGTTCGGCGCCCTCCGGCGTGCCGCCCGGCCGGAAGGTCAGTTCGAGGGCCCAGGGCACGCGTGGTCCGCTGATGTCGATCCGCAGGTCGGCGCCGTCGTCGCGCAGCTGCACGTCGATGCGGGTGGTGTGGGAGACCTCGTCCCGGGGCCGGTCCGGGAAGGCCATCGCGGCCGAGAAGCGGCCCTCGTCCGTCACGCGGTAGGCGCCGTCGTCCTGGCGCAGGTCCGGTGGGAGCGGCTGGTAGTAGGCGGCCGTGAGGGTCTCGGTGAGCCGGTAGTGGTTCTCGGCGAGTTGTTGCAGGTCCGCGGCGCGGAACGGGCCCAGGTCGAAGAAACCCCGCGAGAGGCGGACCGCGTCGAGGACGGCGTCGCCGGCGAACAGCCGCAGGAAGGTCGGGTTGCAGGCCAGGCCCGAGCGGATACGCCGGTGCCGGGGGACGTCCGAGCCGCCGTAGAGGACGCTGTGCGCGGTGGCGGAGGCGTGTGAGGCGAGGCGCGCCGTGGTGATGTAGCGGGCGCGGGGCAGGGGTTCCGGCGCCGGTGCCGGGAGTACGCGGCACAGGTCGGGGGTGAGGAGGGTCTGGGCGAGCAGGTCGGGGTCGTCGATGCCGCCGGCGGCCGCCAGCCGGGCCGCGCGGCTGAGGTCGCCCCGGCCGGTGCGGATCGCGAGCAGCCGGTAGTGCGGCAGGTAGGGCGCCAGCGGGAACGGGTGGTGCTGGTCCTGCCGCCGGGAGTGGACGGTCTCCACCGTGCCGTCCGGCCTGATGAGGTCCAGGGTCGCGGTGAGGTTGCGTTCGACGGCGTCGCGCAGGTCGGTGCGGCCGAGGACGTCGGCCAGGAGCAGCAGCGACGGGTTGGACACGTGGGACGCGTAGACGGCGCTGCGCTCCGAGTACAGGCCTTCCGCGTCGATGTCGACGCCCTCGGCGAGCCACGCGTCGACGCGGTCGAGCAGCCTGCTGTCCGGGAACGACCGGTGCAGCCGGGCCAGCGCGGCGCACAGCTCCCAGCGGTGGTTCGGGGTGTGCACCCCGCCGGTCAGGAGAGCGCCGGAGGCGGCGCCGGCGATCTCGGCGAGCGCGGCCGTGACCTCGCGCAGTTCCGGTCCCGCGTCCGCGGCGAGGACGTGCGCGTCGCACACGTCGTTGACGGTGAACGCGGAGTCCGGCGGTGACTGCACGTTGTCGCCGCCGGCGAAGAGGCCCGTGGCGGTCTGCGAGGCCCGCAGGGCGCCGAGGTGGGTCGTCGCGGCGGCGACGGCCTGCCCGCTGCCGTGGAATGCCGAGTCCGGGGAACGGTAGGCCGCGACCAGAGTCTTCACCCGGCGGGCCAGGGTGCGGTGGGTCGCACCGGCGGGTTCCGCATCGGGGCCGGCCGCCAGCGGGGCGGCCAGCCGGTCGGCCGCCCCGGCCGCCGCACGGACGAACTCGTGGTCGAGCGGGGTGGGCAAGGTCAGTCCTTCAGTCCGGCATTGATGTCGGCGCTCATGACGTAGCGCTGGAAGACCAGGAAGATGATGATCAGCGGGATCATGGAGATGACCGATGCACCGAGCAGGACGGACCAGTTGATGTTCTGCGCGCCGACGATGCTCTGGATGCCGATCTGCACGGTGAACTTGTTGGGGTCGTTCAGCATCAGCAGCGGCCAGATGTAGTCGTTCCACCGCCACTGGAAGGACAGGATGGCGAGGGTCAGCATGATGGGCCGGGAGAGCGGCACCATGATCCGCAGGAAGATCGACAGTTCGCGGGCGCCGTCGATGCGGGCGGCCTCGACGAGCTCGTCGGGAACCGTCAGGAAGAACTGGCGGAACATGAAGCATCCGGTCGCGGTGAGCACGGCCGGGAGGATGATGCCGGCGAACGAGTTGTAGAGGCCGAGGTTGCGGACCACCAGGAACTCGGGGGCGAGCATGACCTCGCCCGGCAGCATCGTGGTGGCCAGGATGCAGATGAAGAACGCCTTGAGCCATCTGTTGTCGTACTTGGCCAGCGCGTACCCGGTGCAGCAGCTGACGCCCACCGTGAGGATCGTCGTGATCACGCACACGAGGGTCGTGTTGATGAAGTACTGGGAGAAGTTGGCGCTGCGCCACGCCTGGAAGTAACCCGACAGGGTGGGGTGGTGCGGAACCAGCGTCAGCGGATAGGAGAACAGGTCCCCGGCCGGTTTGAGAGAGCTGAGGATGAACCACAGCACCGGCAGCCCGTAGAGGCACGCCATGATCCACAGCAGAGTCGTCGCCGGCACCGCCCGGCGGAGCCCGCCGCTGCCGGTGCCGCGGGACCGCTTCTTGGCGGCGGCCCGTCCCGAATCGGAGTCGACCGAGCGGGGCATGTCTGTGGTTGTCATCGGTTCTCCACCCGTCGGTTGACGATCAGCTGGATGATCGCGACGGCCATCAGGATGAGCATGAGCACGAACGACGCGGCGCTCGCGTAGCCGATCTGGCCCCGTTGGAAGCCGGTCTGGTAGATGTACTGGACAAGCAGGTTGTTCGACGTTCCGGGTCCGCCGTTGTTGAGGGAGACGAACACCGGGTATTCCTTCATCGCGTTGATCGTGTTGAGCAGGATCACGATGAACGAGGTGGGCGCGATGCTCGGCAGCGTGATGCTGATGAACTGGCGCCAGGGGCCGGCGCCGTCGAGCGAGGCCGCCTCGTAGTACGACACCGGTACGTTCTTGATCGCCGCGATGAACAGCAGCATCGAGAAGCCCGTCCAGGCCCAGGATGCTGCGAACACCACCACCAGCAGCGACAGGTCCGCGTTCGACTGCCACGGAACGGCGGACCCGCCGAGCTTCTCGATGACGTAGTTGACCAGTCCGAAGTTCTCACCGAACAGCCACCGCCACAGGACACCCACGACGATGGGCGACAGCAGCCACGGGATGAAGAAGATGACACGGGCGACGGACGCGCCCTTGGCGTTCTTGCTCACCAGCAGGTTGGCGGCGAGCAGCGAGAGCGCGAAGTTCAGCGGAACGAAGAGGACCGCGTACAGCAGCGTCCGGGTCAGCGCGTCGTAGAAGGCGGAGTCCCCGAACAGGTTGTGGTAGTTGTCCAGTCCGATGAACTGGAACGCCCCCACACCGGTGTAGTTCGTGAAGGAGTAGACGAGCCCGATCACCGCCGGCCACGCGAAGAACAGCGCGAAGAGCACGACATTGGCCGCGATGAGGACGAGCGGCGCGAGGGTGTAGGTGCTGCGTCTCCTGGGCTGCCTCACGGACACGTCCGCGGCGCTTTTTGTCATCTTCCTGACTCCGTGCTGGTGGATGGATTGCTGTGGGCTCACACAGTGGGCCCGGCATCATGTGGGCGACCAGGGCCGGGCGGCGGTGTCTCGACCCCGCCGCCCGGGCCCTCTGGCCTACGATCAGCCGCCGACCTGCTGGTTGTAGCCGTCCACGATGTTCTGGAGGGCCTTGTCGACGGACTGCTGGCCGTTGATCGCCTTGCCCAGCTCCGTCTTGGTCGGGTCGGTGGTGAGGCTCTTGCCCTTCAGCACCCAGTCGGTCTGCGCGCCGTTGAAGTAGCCCGAGATCGGGGCGTAGAGCGGGATCTCCTCGTTGTAGAGGGTGAACGCCGCCTGCGCCGCCGAGGAGGTGAAGGGGTACTTCGGGTTCAGGCCGCTCTCGACGGGCAGGAACCCGGACGCCTCGCACAGCTCGCGGTACTGGTCGGGCTCGTAGACCCAGGACAGGAACTTCTTCGCGGCGGTGGACGCGGCGCTGTTGTTGTTGAAGCCCACCATCATGCCGCCGCTGTTGACGTCACTGGCCTGCACCGGCTGGGCCGGGGTCGGGACGCTCGCCCAGTCGAACTTCTTGATGCTGTCCGCGAAGGAGGCGACCTGCCAGACACCGGACCAGTAGGCGACCACGTCACCGCTCTGGAACATGGCGGACGGGTCGGCGCCGCTGGTCCACACCGACTTCGGCATGGTCTTGTCGTCGTTGAGTCCGACGAAGTACTTCACGGCCTTCTTGGTCGCGTCGTCCACCGAGAACTTGCCGGAGGAGTCCGCGTGGACGTACGTGCCGCCCATCTCGTACACCATGGCGCGGAGCCGGGACGGCGACTGGTCGAAGGTCAGGGAGTACTTGGCGCCGGTCTTCTCGCGGACCTTGTTCGCCGCCGCGATGAACTCGGTCCAGGTCCAGGTGTCCGAGGGCGAGGTCGGGACGGCGACGCCGGCCTTCTTGAACAGCGTCTTGTTGATGAACAGGCCGGACGCGGTGACGTCCGAGGGGATGGACAGCACCTTCCCGGACGAGTCCTTCGCGAGGAAGTTGGCGTTGATGTTGTAGCTCTTGTTGTTGGCGATGGAGCTGAGGTCGATCAGCTTGCTCGACCAGATCGGGTCGAGGGCCGGGACGTCGGCGACATCCGGCAGCGAGTTCGCCTGGGCGGCGTTGTGCAGCTTCGTCGGGTACCCGTCGTAGGGGATGTTGACGAGCTTGACGGCGACGCCGGTTTCCTTCTTGTACTGCGCGACCAGCTTCTTCCAGCCCGCGTCCTGCCCCGGAACCGTGGAGATCCAGAACGTCAGCGACTTGGAGGTCCCGCCGGAGCCGGATCCCGACCCGCAGGCGGAGAGCAGCAGGGCTCCTGCCGAGGCAACGGCAGCGAGGGGAATCAGGCGGCGCATACCGCCGCGGCCGAGTCGGCTGGAGCGCCGCACACCCACAGTGGTCATCTTCGATCCCATTTCGTCGTACGGACGGAGCACGGCGCCGGCTGAGGCGGCACTGGTGCATTTTGAAGGAAAGTCGCTTTCCGGGGGCGCGGCCTCGCCCGGCCGCATCGTCCACGCGGGGCGAGATCCCCGGCCGTCCTGGCCGTCACCGCACGGACACGCCCTGGTGCGGTTGCCGTACGTCGTGTACGGGCTGGGAGGCTCACCCCAAGCCGGCGTCCCGGCCGACTTAGAAAGCGCTTGTCCGGACATTGGCAGACCGATAAGGAAGCCGTCAATCCTTCGCCTGCACACCTTCGGTCACGGTTTGGACTCCCTTGGCCACCGCGAGCCGGGCGGCACCCACCACGGTACCGAGATCGCCGATCTGGCTGCTGACCACCTCGGTGGGCCAGCTCAGCCGCCCCAGCTCGGCCCGCACCCCGGACAGGAGCCGGGGATCCGCGCCGGTGCTGCCGCCGAGGACGATCAGCCCCGGATCCAGCACGGCGGCCACCGCGGCGGCCAGCCGGCCCACGTCGGCGGCGTGCCGGGCGACGAGGGAGCGGGCCGGTTCACGGCCCTCCGCGGCGAGCGCGAACAGCCGGTCGGCGCTACGGGGGCAGGGCCCGTCGGTGTCCCCCCAGGCCTCGGCGGCACGGCGCAGCAGGGCCTGCGAGCCGACGTAGGCCTCCAGGGCCTCCTGGCGGGGCTCCCGGTCGTCGTCCCAGGGGTAGGGCAGCCGGGCCAGCTCACCGGCCGCGCCGTTGGCGCCGCGCAGCACCTGGCCGCCGATGACGATGCCCAGACCGATACCGACGCCGATCCGCAGGTAGCCGAAGGTCCGGCGGCCCCGGGCGGCACCCTCGTGGAGCTCGGCGAGGGCGGCGCAGTTGACGTTGTTCTCCAGGTGGACCGGCACCCCCGGTGGCAGGGCGACGGAGACCGCGTCGAAGACGGGCCCCGCCTTGGCGGTCGCCGGGCGCATCCCGGTACCGGCCAGGTCGGGGGCGCTGACGTCACCGATGGCGACGACGATGGCCCGCAGCGGGGCGCCTGCGGGCAGCGCGGCCAGGGCCTCGCGGACCGCGTCGACGGCGCGCGGGCGGGGTGTGTCCGCCTCGGCGAGCAGGGCGCCGTCCAGGGCGCAGCCACGCACCCTGGTCCGGGCGGGGCCGAGGTCGACGGCGAGGACCGAGCCGGAGGCGGGCCCGAGGCCGTAGACGGCGGCGGAGCGGCCGGTGCCGCTGGAGGCGGTGCCGGAGTGGGTGGCGAGACCGGCCCCCTCCAGCTCCGCGACGGCGGCGGAGACCGTCGGCTTGGACAGGCGCGCGAGGCTCGCCAGCTGCGGCCGGGTGGCGCTGCCGGCCTGGGCCAGCACGGCGAAGACCGCGCCGGCGCTCTCGGTGAGCCGGGGGGCTTCAGCCACGACGTGTTCCACAGTTCCCCCAGGGGTCAGGGGCCGCGCTCCCCCGGGTGTCGCGGGATGCGGCGATGCGGTGCCCTTGTTGCCGCGCGGTTGTGGCCTCGACAGCGTCCCGTTGATCGAGTCCGCGGCAACTCTTGACGCACTGTACTTCGTTAGTTAACTTCCTAACGAAGTACACGGTACTCGCCTGCCGTGCTCCGCAAGAAGCCCGTCCCGGGGCTTCCCTACTTGCTCAACTCCTGTTCGTCCAGGCACGGTTCGCCCGCCGGCCCGGCCCTGAGCGCCCAGCTCTTCCGCGCTGCTCGCCCAGACGACGAAAGAGGATCCGTGCAGGACGCACCTTCTTCCCCGCTTGTGGTCGGCATCGACGTGGGCGGCACCAAGACCCAGCTCCGCGCCGTCACCGGCGCGGACCGGGTCGCCGACCACGTCCGCCCGAGCAGTGGCTGGCGGCCGCACGACGCGGCCGCCGCGGCCGACTGGCTGGCCGCGATCGTCCACGACGCCCTGCCGGCCGGCACCCGCCCGGCCGCCCTGGCCGTCGGCGGACACGCCTGTGAGACCCCCCGTCAGTGCGCCGGCATCGCCGCCGCACTGCGGGGGCTGCTCGGCGTTCCCGTCCGGGTGGTGGGCGACGCCGAGCTCCTCGTCCCCGCCGCCGGCCTGGACAAGGGCGTCGGCCTGGTGGCCGGCACCGGCTCGGTGGCCGTCGGCCGACAGCCCGACGGCAGCCCCGTGCAGGTGGGCGGCTGGGGCGCGGTCCTCGGTGACGAGGGCGGCGCCGCCGGACTGGTCCGGGAGGCCGCCCGCGCCGTCTGGGCCGCGCACGACCGCGGCGAGGCCCCCGACGCGCTCGCCACCGGACTCGTCGCCGCCTTCGAGGTGGCGGAGGTACCCGCGCTCGGCGCCGCCCTCGAGAGCGCCTCCGACGTCTCCGCCGAGTGGGGCCGGCACGCCCCGGTGGTCTTCGCCGCGGCCGACGCGGGCTCCCGGGTCGCCGCGGACGTGATAGCCGACGGCGGCCGCGCCCTGGCCGGCCTCGTGGCCCGGCTCGCCGCCCGCGGTCTCGCCGTGGACGACGTGGTGGTCGCGGGCGGCACGATCCTCTCCCAGCCGCGGCTGTACGACGCATTCGCCGCCGCGCTCGCCGAGGCGGTACCCGGAGCGCGGCCACAGCCGTTGCGGCTCCCTCCGGTCGAGGGAGCGGTGGCGCTGGCGCGTTCGGTCCTGTGAGAAACCCGTCCGCAGCCCGTCCGGTCCCGCGGCACTGGACCACGGGCCGTTCGAGGCTGCGAACACGCAGGTCCCGGGCGGTTCTTCCTGTGAACCACGGAGCTCCCGTTCAACTCCGGGTCACACGGCGGTCGTCGGGCGATGACCATCGGGACACGAACTCGCCCTAGAACTTCGCTCGTTCAATACTTTTCCCACGCGAACCCACACGCTCACGCGCATCCCGAGCATCGGCCGTCCGCGTGTACTCCCGCAGAACTCAAGAGAGGCACATCCATGCCGTCACCTGCCGGGCACCACTCCGCTTCTCCGGCCCGTGGACTCGCCGTCGGCCGACGGGGGTTCCTGAAGACCTCGCTCGGCGCGTCGGCGGGTGTGCTGGCGACCCCGACCTTCGTCGGCTGGCTCGCGGCCGCCGACGCCAAGGCCGCCACGGCCCTCGCGTTCGTCGACGACTACAAGACGAACATCAGCACCAACCTCACCGCCGACACCAACGCGGTGGTCCGCATCCTCGGCGGCTTCGCGCAGATCTGGAAGACCGGTTCCACCTGGAACACCGGCAGCGTGCTGCGCGCCGACATCCTGCGCGACAACATGCGCTACTGCGCCAAGATCACCAGAAAGCGGAGCGCCGCCGACGCGAAGAAGGCGTTCCTCTACGACCGCCAGCACCAGAGCTACGCCATGATCGCCGGCCTCGGCCCGCTCGCCGACCTCTACAAGGCCGGTTCCCTCGCGGTCACCTCGATCACCAGCGCCCCCGACGGCACGCCCGCCACCACGATCAGCGACGCCGTCCCGGCCGGCGCCCCGGCGGGCGCGGCGCTCGGCGCGGGCTCGCACGACTCGGCACTGGGCAAGGTGGCCACCCTGGTCGACACCCTGCGCGGCAACTACGCGTCCGGCAACCCGTCCAAGTACGCCTACCAGTACCCGCGTCCGTGGCGGATGAACGAGCACAGCGAGGTCGTCGACACCGGTACGACGGACGCCTACGGCTACCCGGTCTACGAGTCCGACGTGGTCGTCGCCCCGCAGCTGCTGCGCCAGCGCAGCACCTCCCCCACCGACGACGGCGGCTTCCCGTCCGGCCACACCAACGCCTTCCACCTGGCGGGGCTCGCCTACGCGTACGCGGTGCCGGAGCGCTTCCAGGAGCTGGTCGCCCGGGCCCTGGAGCTGAGCGACACCCGCATCATCGCGGGCATGCACAACACGGTCGACGTGATCGGCGGCCGCATCATGGCCACCGCCCTGGCCGCCGCCACCCTCGCGGACCCGGCCAACGCCGACCTCAAGGCGGCCGCCCGCGCCCAGGCCCTCGCCTACTTCGAGGCGCAGACCGGCTCCACCGCAGACACCCTGTACGCCTACGCCCACTCGGCCGGTACCGCCACCGACCCGTACGCCGACCGCGAGGCCAACGAGCGCGCGGCCACGCCCCGCCTGACGTACATCCTGGACCGGGAGGGCCGCGAACTGCCGTTCGACGTGCCCAAGGGCGCCGAGGTGCTGCTGGAGACCCGCCAGCCGTACCTCACCGCCGACCAGCGCCGCGAGGTGCTGCGCAGCACCGGCCTGCCCTCCGGGTACGTGCTGCTGGACGGCCCGGAGCAGTGGGGCCGCCTCAACCTGTTCGCCGCGGCGGACGGTTACGG
Organism: Streptomyces sp. NPDC047061; assembly: GCF_040643955.1. Classification (NCBI taxonomy): domain Bacteria; kingdom Bacillati; phylum Actinomycetota; class Actinomycetes; order Kitasatosporales; family Streptomycetaceae; genus Streptomyces; species Streptomyces sp. NPDC047061. The sequence continues at coordinate 170,019 of NZ_JBEYVI010000014.1, read as the reverse complement.
CGCCTTCGACACGGACGTCACGGTCACCCTAGACGCGGCGGCCGGCGGCTTCGCGGCGGCCGACACCTGGCGCAACGACATCGACGGCCACGGCGCGCTCACCAAGAAGGGCACCGGCACGCTGACCCTGGCCGGCGACAACGGCTACCGGGGCGGCACCGTGCTGGCCGCCGGCACCCTGGTCGCCGCCTCCGAGGACGCGCTGGGCCGCGGTGACGTCCGGGTCTCGGCCGGCACCCTGCGGGTCGCCGGGAAGCTGTTCGTGCGCGGCACGTACACGCAGGACGCGGGCGCCCTGGAGGTCACCCTCGTCAAGGGCGGCAAGGCGCCGCTGGCGGTGAAGCACCTGGCCGTCCTGGGCAGGGGCAGCACGCTCGTGCTGAACCTCGGCACCGAGCACCCGCCGGCCGCGGGCAGCACCCTCCCGGTCGTCGACGCGCCGCGGCTGCGCGGCCAGTTCGACAAGGTGGAGCTGAACTCCGCCACGCTGCGGGCCGTACCCGTCTACACGGCAGACGGTCTGTCGGTACGACTCGTGAAGCGGTGACGCGCCCGGTGGCGGGAGCGATGCGACAGTAGAGCCCATGGCTGCTCGTGATCACTCCCGTCACCGCGGGCCCGGTGTCCCCGCGGGGCGGAAGATGGCAAGCGAACAGCAGTCGGTCCTCGAACCCGACGTCCCCGGTGTCCCCGACCTCCCCGCCGCCCCCGGGCCGCTCCCCCGGCGCACCGCCGCGGCCCGGCTGGCCGTCGCCCTGCGGGCCCGCCGCCGGTGGCTGGTGCCGGTCCTCGCGGTGCTGCTGCTCGCCCAGATGGCGGCGGCGATGGTGACCACCGCCGTCCAGCAGACACCCACCATCGACGAGCCGGTCTACGTGGCCACGGCCACCGACTACCTGCACGAGCACCGGCTGCGCTACAACACCGAGCACCCGCCGCTCGGGAAACTCCTCATCATGGCCGGCATCGCCGTCGCCGACCCGCACTACGACCCGTCGTACAAGGGCGACCAGGGGCAGGTGGGACAGCACCTGCTGTACGCGTCCGGCAACGACCCCTGGCGGGTGATGCTGTGGGCGCGGCTGCCGGTGATCGTGCTGACGCTGCTGTTCGGTCTGGTCGCGTTCGCCTTCGCCCGTGAGGTCCTCGGCACGGCCGCCGGGCTGCTGGCGCTCGCCCTGTACTGCTTCTCCCCCGACGTGATCGCGCACGGCTCGCTGGCCACCCTGGACGTGCCGTCGGCCGGGTTCGTGCTGACGGCGGCCTGGCTGGTGTGGCGGGCCCGGCGCCGTCCCAGGCTGTATCTGCCCCTGGCCGGAGCCGCGTTGGGGGCCTCGGTGGCGACGAAGATGAGCGCGCTGCCCGCGGTCCCGGTGCTCATGGCGCTGGCCGTGGTGTCGGTGTGGGGAGCACGCCCGGGCCGTGCGCTGCGCGTCCTCTCGGCCGCCGCCGTGGTGGCCGTGACCGCGGTCGCCGTCGTGTGGCTCTCCTATCTGGCGGTCGACCCCCGGCTGCGTCCGCTGTCCGCCGAGCCGGTGCCGGCGGTGCACGGACTGCGGGGCCTCCTGACCGACCTGATGCCCTTCCCCCAGGCCTACCGGGACGGCATGCGGATGCAGTTCGCCCTGGAGGACTACCCCTGGCAGGGCTATCTGTTCGGGCACCTCTACACCGGCTCCCGCTGGTACTACCTGCCGGCCGCCCTGCTGGTGAAGACCCCGCTCGGCATGCTGGCGCTGTGGGCGGCCGGTGCCGTCGCGCTGGTGGCGGTACGGCGGTTGCGGCGGGCCGCGCCGTACCTGCTGCTGCCGCCGGCCGTGCTGCTGGCCTCGGCGATGACCGGGTCGCGGGACTTCGGGACGCGGTACGCGGTCTTCATGCCGATGTTCCTCGCGGTGGGCGGAGCCGCGGTCCTGACGGTGCGTCGGCGGTGGGCGCGGCCGGTGGGCGGGGCGCTGGTGCTGTTCGTCGCGGTGAGCTCGCTGCACACGTTCCCGTTCTATCTGCCGTACGCCAACGAGGCGTTCGGGGGTCCGGCGAAGACGCACCGGTGGCTGCACGACTCCAACGTGGACTGGGGGCAGGATCTCGGCCGCCTCGCCGACCGGCTGCGGGAGCGCTACCCGGGCGAGCGGATCTGGCTGGTCTACAAGGGCAGTGGCGTCCCGGCGTACTACGGCATCCACGCCGCCGACCCCCGCAAGGTGGCGCCCGGGAAGGTGCACGGACTGCTGGTCGTCTCCGACTCGGCGGCCGCCAAGGCACGGGGCGCACTGGCCGAATTGATCGACACCAGCCGTCCGGTCGATGATGTCGGTCATTCGATCACCATCTATCGGCGGTGACCGTACGATCCACCCGATCCACCGGCGAGGACCACCGCATCCGTCGCCGGTGAGCACCGGAATCCCGGTGCTGTTTCCGCATCCTGAGCGTTCGGCGCCGGGACGGTCCGGCGTACCGCACAACCCCTGGTCACCACGGTCCGTGAGCTATGTTGAGTCCTCGTGGGAGACAAAGGAGGCGCTTCGGTGCCATCGCCGCAGCAGGCACGTGCACAGGCATCCGCGATCACCTCGGGCAAAACGGTGCCGGAGGCCGAGGCCGCGCCCACCTCCCAGCTCCGCGAACTCTTCGACGGCCCCCGGCTCTCGCCCGGCCAGCGCCGCATCGCCCAGTACCTGATCGACCACATCACCGAGGCCGCCTTCCTGTCGATCACCGACCTCGCCGAGCGGGTCGGGGTGAGCCAGCCGTCGGTGACCCGGTTCGCGGGCGCGGTCGGCTTCAGCGGTTACCCCGCACTGCGGGAGCGGCTCCAGTCGATCGCGCTGCGCACCCTGGCGGGCGGCACCGGGGCGGTCACGGAGCAGCGCAGCAACGAGCTGCAGGCGGCCGTCGACGCCGAGATCGAGAACCTGGAGAACCTGCGCCGTGACTTCGCCGACCCGGACCGGGTGATCTGGATCGGCCGCGAGCTGTCCCAGTCGTCCCCGCTGACCGTGCTCGGCCTGCGCATCTCCGTCTCCCTGGCCGAGTACTTCGCCTACGCCGCCCGCCGTATCCACCCCGACGTACGGGTGGTGACCCGGGGCGGCAGCGTGGCCTACGACGCGCTGCTGCAGTCGCGCGAGGCGGGCGGCACCTGGGTGCTGGCGTTCGGCATGCCGCGGCACGCGCAGGAGACGCTGACCGCGATCCGGGTGGCGCGCACCGCCGGGCTGCGGGTCGCGCTGGTGACCGACCAGGCGCTCGGCGCGCTGGCCGACGAGGCCGACGTCACCTTCAGCACCGGCATCGGGTCCCGCCTGGTCTTCGACACCTACGCGGCGCCCGGTCTGATGGCCGCCGCCCTGCTCCAGGCCATGACCGACGCCGATCCGGAGCGCACCCAGGCGCGCCTGGAGGAGTACGAGCAGGTCGCCGAGGAGCACCAGTTCTTCCTCAAGGACTGACCCGGGGAACCGGGCCTACCAGGGGTAACTCCTCCCTGTGACCTCTCTCCGCATGACCCCGTAGGGGGACCATTCACCACATTTCACGCATGAATGTTTTCATACGTCTTGCAAACCGGACGGCATATATAAATACTGCTCACGGATCACCCCCGGCCCACTCCGGGCACGTTCCGCACCCGAGGACGCACCGCTCGCACCCGCCCCGAGAAAGCCGACGGACCGCCCATGCGCACGCAGCACCAACCGCAGTGCCGGCGGCCGACGCCCGGGGCCTCGCACGGACATCCCCAGCCGCCGTCTCCTACCCGCGTCGGCGCCGGGGATGTTCGAACGGGCATCGCCTGCGCGATTCGCCCGCGGCGGCTCCGGCCATCCCCTAGGCCGGAGCCGCCCAGACCCCCGTCGAGCACCCTCACGACGCCGCACACCCGGAAGCGATGATCATGACTCTGACGACGACCGCGCGCATCAGCTCCGACTGGCCCTGCCAGGTCAAGGCACCGGGCAGCTACGACTGGGAACGCTCCGCCGCCAAGTGGCTGCGCGAACTCGTGCCGGCCCGCTACGCCAGCTACCCGGCACTGATCCGGCACCCCGTGCTCCTTGCCCGGCACGCGCAGATCCAGGTCCAGCAGGAGGTCCGGGTGGCGCGCACCGCGCTGCAGACGGCGCGTGCCGAACTGCCCCTGCTCGGCCTGCCGGAGTCGGTCATCGAGCACACGATCAAGCTGTACGCGGCAGAGGTCATGCAGCTCCAGCACATCGCCCGCAGCGTCCGCGTGGTCACCGAGGCGCTCGTCGGACACAGCACCGGCCGCTGACCGCTCCGGTCCGCCGCCCGCCCCGCCCGGCAGCACCCGGACCCCCGGCCGGCGGGCGGGGCCCCGCCCGCCGGTCGAAGCCACCGGTCAGCTGTCGGTGAGGCTGGTACGGGACTCCAGGGCGCTGCGGGTGTCGTCGCCGTAGACACCGCGTTCGTCGCCGCTGATGCCGTACCAGACCTGGAAGCGTTCCACGGCGGCGGTCAGGGCGGCGTCATAGGTGCCGGCGGTGGAGCCGTCGCGGTAGACGTCCGGGATGCGCAGCAGGCGCTGCTCCAGTTCGACGACCTCGGGGCCGGTGTCGCCCTGGCGGAGGGTGCCGGCGCCGTCGGGGTCGGTGGAGGTGTCGGAGGCCGGTGGGGTGGTGGCCGGTGCCGTGGTCGCGGAGGCGGACGGCTGGGCGGCCTCGGCGGTGCCCTCGCGGCCGGGCAGCAGCAGGGCGCAGCCGAAGCCGACCAGGGCGGCCGCTCCGACCGCCACCACCACGGCGGCCCGGCGCAGTCCCGGCCCGAACCCGAAGGCGCGGGACGGGTGGGCGTCAGGACCGTGCCCGTATCCGTGACCACGGCCGCCCGGCGCGGTGCGCGGGCCGTCGGTGACCGGCGGCAGTTCCTGGGTCTCGTCCTCCGTGCCGGAGCCGGACGCCGGGTCGAAGGCCTCGAAGTCCGCCGGGTCCCGGCTCTTCGGCGTCCTCGCCTTCGCGTCGGCCTCCGTCCCCTCGTGGAACTCGCGCATCAGCTCCGCGAGGGTGTCGAGCCTGCGGGGGCGCAGCACCCGGACCGGTTCCAGGACCGGTCCGCGGTGCGGCTGTTCAGGGTCGGGCGGTGTCGACACACTGCTCTCCTTCCACGCACCCGCGCGCACGGGTGTCCGCGATCCCCGAGGACACATACGGGAGGACCGGCCCGCCGGTTCAGCCCGGGAACGAGAGCGGCCCCGGGGACAACCGGCAGAGCACTCAGTCCCCCGTGCTCGTGCACTGAGTGCCAGACAGGCGGACGGAGTGCTACGTTCGCGTCCATGAGCTCCAGCAGCGTGGCACCGCCCGCCAAGCCGCCCATGCGGGACGCCCTGGTCGCGGCGGCCTTCCGGCTCTTCCTGGAGCGCGGTTACGAGCAGACGACCGTCGACGACATCGTTGCCCTCGCGGGGGTGGGGCGGCGCTCGTTCTTCCGCTACTTCCCCTCCAAGGAGGACGTGGTCTTCCCCGACCACGAGGGGTGCCTCGCCGACATGACCGCCTTCCTGGCGGCCGGCGACCCGCAGTGCGAGCCGGTGCGGCGGGTGTGCGACGCGGCGCGGCTGGTGTTGCGGATGTACGCCGAGAACCCCACGTTCTCCGTGCAGCGCTACCGGCTCACCAAGCAGGTGCCGGGGCTGCGCGCGTACGAGCTGTCGGTGGTGTGGCGCTACGAGCGGGCACTCGCCGCGTACCTGCGGGGCCGGTACGCGGGCCGCCCGGACGGGACGCTGCGGGCGGACGTCGTCGCGGCGGCCGTGGTCGCGGCGCACAACAACGCGCTCCGCTCCTGGCTGCGTTCGGACGGGCGGAGCGACGCGGACGAGACGGTCGACCACGCCCTCGGGTACGTGCAGGACGCGTTCGGTGCCGGGTCCGCCGAATCCGCCGCGCCCGCCGGTCCCGCCGACCCCATCCCGGGCGGGGCGCCGACGGCGCTGTTCGGCGGCCCGGTGGAACACCCGGACGACGTGGTCGTCCTCGTCTCGCGGCGCGGCGCCCCGCTGTGGCGGGTGGTGCAGGAGATCGAGACCGCGTTCGGCCGCGCCTGAGAAGTTCCGGCAACCCCATATTGGGGGTACGCAGTGCCTTTACGGCTGACACTGAGTGCCATACGCTGTCGGCGTGCACGGTGGCACCGCCGACCGGGCACGGGCGTGCCCGGCCGGGTCCGGACACGCGGGATTCCGGGCGAGCCCAGGGAGTTGACCAGCGTGTACCACCACTCGACGAGCGCCGCGCAGTCGGCGGTCGGATTCGCGACGGGCGTTCTCGACCCCGCGCCCGCGGACCTCGCCAAGGACGCCATCGTCTACCAGCGCTGCACCTGGTGCGGCACCGCGACGTACCACCGGCTGCTGTGCCCGGTGTGCCAGGGCAGCGAGCTGCGCACGGAGCGCAGCGAGGGCATCGGTACGGTCCGGCACTCGACGGTTGTGCACCGCAACACGCCCGCCGCGCGCAACGTGTCCCTGATCGAGATGGCCGAGGGGTTCGTGGTGCGGGGCCGGGTCATGGGCCCGCCGATCGGCATCCACAGCGGCGACCGGGTCAAGCTCTCCACCGCCAAGGACCCGGTGCGCGGCGAGCCGGTCTTCCAGCTGCTCGACGAGCCGTACCGCGCCTGGACCTGACGGCCGGGCCGGAAATCCGGTTGCCCGGCGACCCGTTGCCCGGGCGAGGATGTGCCCATGAGTGATCAGAGCGGCCGGCGGACGTACTACCGCTACGCCGTGCACTGCCACCACGCCGCGGTCGTTCCGCGCGGCGTCGACTAGCGCGGCGGAGCCGGGGACAGCCGTGGCGGTGATCGTGGTGGGGGCCGGGATCCTCGGCGCGTCGGTGGCGTACCACCTGGCGTGCCGGGACGTACCGGTGGCGCTGGTCGAGCGGGGTCCCGGTCCGGCCGCGGGCGTCACCCGGGACTCCTTCGCATGGATCGGAGGCACGTCCGGCGGGGACTGGCCCGGCGGTGCCGAGGATCTGCGCCCTGCGGTCCTGGCGGACTGGCGGCGGCTGGAGCGGGAGGTGCCGGGCGTCGCGGTCCGCCGGACCGGCTCGCTCACCTGGCCGGTGCCGGACGGCTCCGAGGAGGGCCGGCTCTCCGAGGGACGACATCTGGTCGGCCGCGCGGCGATCCGGGCGCTGGAGCCCTACTTCCGGACACCCCCCGACGCGGCCGTGCACACCCCGTCCGACGCGGGCGTGGACCCCGTCGCGGTCACGGCGGCGCTGGTCGGGGCGGCCCGGGCACGAGGCGCCCTGGTCGAGTACGAGGCGGCGGGCGCGGTACTGCGGACGGCGAGCGGGCGCGTCACGGGGGTCGACACCACCGCCGGATTCCGTCCCGCCTCCGCCGTCGTCCTGGCCGCCGGAACGGGCGTCGTGGAACTGGCCGCGCCCCTCGGAATCGCCCTGCCCGTCACCGGCTCCCCGGCCCGGCTGCTCCGGCTGGCCGCGCCGCCGGGGCTGGTGCGGTCCGTCGTGGCCGGACCGGACTTCGAAGTACGCGAAGTGAGCGCGGGACGGCTGCTGCTCACCCATACCAAGGCGGACGACGAAACGGCCGTCGCCGGCCTCCGCGAGGCGTTCGAGGGCGAGTTCCGGGTGCTCGGGTCCCGGGTGGGCGTCCGCCCAATGCCCGAGGCCGGCCCGCTGATCGGCCCGCTCACCGCGGACGGCTCCGCCTACCTGGCCGTCACCCACTCCGCGGTCACCCTCGCCCCCACCGTCGGCCGCCTGGTCGCGGCAGAACTCGCCACCGGACAGGCCGCCCCCGAACTCGACAGGGTCCGTTTCCCGCGCACTTGACCTTTCACGCACGCCTCACAGGCAATCAGGCCCCACAGGCAACCCACAGACTCGGCTCCCCGTCCTCCGGAGGGCGAGGGGCTCCCCGGGACGGCCGGGACGGCCCGTGCTCGCCTTCCGAGGAGGAGGAACATTGGTCCGTACCCGGCGCATATGGGTCATCGCGACAGCGGTGCTCGCGCTCGCGGGAGGAGTGTCCGGCACCACCGCACAGGCTCAACAGGCCCCGGCCGCGGCTGTGTCCGCCGCCACGTCCGCTGCCATGTCCGGCGGAGAGCTGCCGCCCGGCTGGCACATCGACCAGGGGCGGTCGGCACCCCAGCTGGTCTGGCGGTCCGGCAGACGGGTGCCGATGGGGGACGCGCGGGTCGAATTCAGGTCGGCCGGGCGGCTGTTGGGGGTGCCGAAGCCGGAGCGGGACGGGCACACCTTCCGGCTCGGTCTGGCCGGGGCGCGGGCGGGAGCGTTGACGGACCTTCAAGTCTGGTCCGGCGGACACCGGTTGGACAGCCGCCCGGGCGCATCCGCGCCCTCGGCGGCGGTCCGGCCCCCGGCGCCGCTGCCCGCCAATCCGGTGGACCCGGGCAGGCCCGGCCCGTACCGCACCAAGACGGGCTCGTACCAGCTCGAGTCGGTGCGCCTGCCCGGGTTCTCCGTCCCGGTCGAGATGCAGGCCGTGGTGGTCGCGCCCACCGGGATCTCCGAGGCCCGCCCGCTCGCGCTGTTCCTGCACGGCCGCCACGCCACCTGCTACGCCCCGCACGGCGGCTCCGACGACGCCTCCGGCGCCTGGCCGTGCCCGGCCGGCACGCTCCCCGTCCCGAGCCACCGCGGTTACCTGCGTGACCAGCAACTGCTGGCCTCCCAGGGCTATGTGACGGTGTCGATCTCGGCGAACGGGATCAACGGCCAGGACTGGCAGGCCGAGGACGGCGGCGCGCAGGCCCGCTCGTCCCTGATCCGGCTGCACCTCGCGCACTGGGCCGACTGGGCGCACGACCCGCGCCACGCGCCCCCGATCGTGCGCGAGTCACCCCGCGCGGACCTCTCCCGCGTGCTGCTGATCGGCCACTCGCGGGGCGGCGAGGGCGTCAACCGCGCCGCGCTGGACAGCCTGTACCCGCCGCCGGCCGCCCAGGACGGCTATCACGGCAGGGTGCGCTGGCACATCAGCGGGACCGTGCTGATCGGCCCGACCATCTTCGGCCAGAACCCGGTGCCGGACGTCCCGTCGCTCACGATCCTGCCGGGCTGCGACGGCGACGTCTCCGACCTGCAGGGCGAGATCTACGTCGACGGCACCCGCGCGGTCAGCAGCGGCAGGGCCCTGCACAGCGCCGTGTACGTGATCGGCGCCGACCACAACTTCTTCAACACCGAGTGGACGCCGGGGCAGGCGCAGGCCCCCGCGGAGGACGACTTCTACGACGACCCGGACCACCCGGACCCGGTCTGCTCCCCGCGGGCCGCGACCCGGCTGACCGCCGACCAGCAGCACCGGGCCGGCTCGACGTACATCGCGGCGGCGGCCCGGCTGTTCGTCGCGGGGGACGACAAGGTCCGTCCGCTGCTGGACGGTTCGGGGCGGCGGGCGCCGTCGGCGGACCCGGCGCGGGTGCTCGCTCACGCGGTCGGCGCGGACCGCGGTGCCGGGTTCCTGCCGGACGGCCAGGTGACGGTGACCGGCGGCCGGCTGTGCTCGGCGGTCGATCCCGACCCGGCGGTGGCCTGCCTGGGCGAGGGCACCACGGGTGTCTCGCCGCACTTCGCGCAGTGGGAGACGGGACGGGAGACCGGCCGGCACGCGGTCGCGCTGCACTGGACGTCCGCCGGATCCCCGACCCGCGTCCGGGTGGCGCGCCCGGTCCCGCTCTCCGGCGCCGAGGCGCTCGCGCTGCGGGTCTTCGTCCCGCCGAACTCCCGGGGCACCCGGCTCGACGTGTCCGTCACCGACAGCCGCGGCCGGCGGGCGACGCTCGGCCGGGTCCGGGTCGACGGGCTGCCCGGCAGCGACCGCACCGCGTCCTACTGGGCGCGCGAACTGCGCGTACCCCTCACCGCGGCCCGCCGGGCCGGGCTCGACCTGCGGTCCGTCACCTCCCTTGAGCTGACACCGCGTTCGGGGTCCGGACGGGCCTGGCTGATGGACGCCTGGGGCTGGCGGCCGGGCACCCCGGCGGTCCGCGCGGCCGTGCTGCCGCGTGTCGACGTCGGGAGGCTCACCGTCGACGAGGGCGACTCGGGCGTACGCACGTACCACGTCCCGGTGCAGGTGTCGGGGCGGGGCACCGGCCGGGTCCGGGTGTACGTCGTCGACCCGGCGACCGGCACCGCGACGGACCGCCTGGTCACCGTGCGGCCGGGCGGCCACGACGTCGACGTGCCGGTCGAGGTGCGGGGCAACACCCGCTACGGCACGGACGTGCCGTACGACGTGCTGGTCAAGGCCGTCCACGGGGCCGTGGTCGGCTCCTACCGGGGCGGGGTCACCGTGCACGACGACGATCCGGCGCCCACGGTCACGGTGACGCCGCTCGCGGACCGGGTGACCGAGGGCGCGGCCCTGAAGTGGCGGATCTCGCTGTCCGCGGTCGCGGACACGGACATCGGCGCGCTCTTCGTCCCCGTCCCGGTCGGCAGCGGCGGCACGGAGCTGTCCACCAAGGACGTCGACCCGGCCTGGCTGGCCGACGCCTCCGGCGCGGAACCGGACCCGGAACGGCCGCTGTCCCAGGTGGACGGCCTGTATCTGTGGCTGGACGTACCCGCGGGGCAGACCGGCATCGACGTGGCTCTGCCCACCGTGCGGGACCAGGTCCGGGAGCCGGCCGAGTCGGTGACCTTCCGGCAGACGGCCGATGACGGCAATCCGCTGCCCGGCGGCCTGACGCTCACCGGAACGGTGCTGGACGCCTCGTAGCGGTCCGCGCGCCCTGGGGAGACCGTGGTCTCCCCAGGGCGCGGCCGTCTCAGGCGGTCAGCGTCACCCGGATGCCGACGGTGCCGTCGAGGCCGCGGCGCAGCCTGCTGCCGAGGAGGGTGAGCCGGCCGGTGATGCCGTACTTGCGGGCGACGAGGCCGCGGTAGCGGGCCGTGGTGGCCGCGTCGACGATCTCCGCGGTGGCCGGGACCGGGTCGCCGGTCGGGTTGCCGCGCAGGTCGCAGGGGCCGACCTTGACGTCGGCGCGGCGGCGGATGCGCTTGACCTTGAAGCTGTCGGCGGTCGTCCAGACACCGAGCGTGTCCCCGTCCCGCACCACCCACACCGGGGTGGGAACGGGGGTACCGTCCTTGCGGTAGCTGGTGACCAGCAGATACTTCCCGGCGCCGAGCCGGTCGAGGGTCGTGCCGACGGTGTCGTCCATGCCCGGAGTCTAAGCGCAACCGCGCCCCCGAAGGCGCGCGGGGAACTGCGCGACCAGCCACGACGGCTCTGCAGACGAACGACGGCGCATCGCGGCAGCGCTCAGGCGGCCGCACTCCGGCCGAGCAGGTCGAGGTACTTCCGGGCGAAAAGGTACGCATCGCCCGGCCAGCGCGCCGAGACATAGTTGCCGTCCTCGACGACGAAGGCAGGGCTGTCATCGCTCGCGGTGCCGCGCCGGGTGAGTTCGCGGGGGCCGCGCTCGAACCGGCCGGCCGGATCGGCGAGGGCGGCGCGCACCTCGTCCTCCACGTAGGCGGGATAGGTCCGGTAGTAGCGGCCCAGCCGCCAGGCGGTGGTGAAGTAGGCCGTGCGTTCCATGTACTTGGGCAGACAGGTGGTACGGCGGCCGGACAGGACGCTGTGCCCGGTGGCCGGGTCGAGGGTGCGGGCGAGGACCAGAACGCCGTGGCAGATCGCGCCGACCGGGCGCCCCAGTGCCCAGAACGTCCGCACCTGCTCACGGAGTTCGGGCGAGCCGAGGTACTGGCGCATGCCGGGCGCGTGTCCGCCGGGCAGCACCAGCCCGTCGAAGCCGGTGACGTCGAGGTCGGCCCAGGCCACGGTGGCGGTGAACTCCGGTGCGGCGGTGAGCTGTTCGTAGAACCGCCTGGGTTCGTCCGCGGCGCCGAGCTGCCCGAACAGGACGCCGGTGAGCAGCCGGGGGTCGGCCGCGGGCCGGGTGCCGGCGCGTTCGGTGGCGAACACGACCTGGTGGCCGGCCCGGGTCAGCTCCCGCCAGGGCACGGCCACCTCGGTCACGTCGAAGTCCCGGTCGGGAAGCGGTATCAGCACGCGCATACGGCCATGATGTCAGCCGGGCGGTCGCGCCTCACGCGAGCGCCGCGGCCATCCGCCGTACCGCCTCCGTGATCACCTCGGGCAAGGTGGCGAGGTTGAGCCGTACGTGCCCGGCGCCACCGGTCCCGAAGGGGATGCCGGAGTTCACGGCGACCCGGCCGCGTTCCAGGAAGACCTCGGCCGGGTCGTCGCCGAGGCCGAGGGCGCGGCAGTCCAGCCAGGCGAGGTAGGTGGCCTCGGCGGGCAGGTACCGGATGCCGGGCAGGTGGCGGTCGAGGAGCCCGGCGAGCAGGCGCCGGTTCTCGTCGAGGCCCGCGAGCAGGGCGTCCAGCCAGGCGGTGCCGTCGGTCAGCGCGGCGGTGTGGGCGATGACGCCGACATGGCTCGGGCCGTGGCTGACCTCCTCCGGCAGCCGGGCGAGGTCGGCGGCGGCGCCGGGTCCGGCGAGGGCGAGCGCGGCCTTGAGGCCGGCGAGGTTCCAGGCCTTGGACGCGGACATCAGCGAGAGTCCGCGGTCCGCCCCCGGGACGCTCAGGTAGGGGACGAAGTCGACGCCCGGGGCGGTGAGCGGGGCGTGGATCTCGTCGGCGACGACCCGGACGCCGTACCGCTCGGCGAGGACGGTGACGGCGGTGAGCTCGGCAACGGTGTGGACGGTGCCGGTCGGGTTGTGCGGGCTGCACAGCAGATAGCCGGCCCGGCCGCCGCCGAGCCCGCGGAACACCGTCTCCAGCACGTCGGGGTCGATACGTCCGTCGGCGCCGAGCGGGGCCTCCACCACCCGCCGGTCCATGTTCCCGACGAACTGGTAGAACGGCGGGTACACCGGCGAGTTGACGACCACCGGGTCACCGGGCCCGGTGACCAGCCGGAGCATCTCGACGACGCCGAGCATCACGTCGGGGACGATCGCGGTGCGGGCCACGTCGAGCCCGTCCCAGCCCCAGCGTTTCGCGGCGAACGCGGCGAGCGCCTCGGCGTAGGCGGTGCCGGCCGGGTAGCCGGTGTCGCCGAGTTCCAGGGCCGCCGTGACCGCGCGCACGACCGGTGCGGCGAGCGGCACGTCCATCTCGGCCACCCAGACCGGGAGGACGTCCTCGGGGTAGGTGCGCCATTTCATGCTGGTACGACATCGCAGCCGGTCGAGGGTGAGGGCGCGCAGCGGGTTCGGTTCGCCCGGATTCTCCTGCGGGATGCTGGTCATGGGCTCAAGATAGGCGGCCGGGGCGGGCCCGGGAACGAGGCGTGCGGCCACGCCGTACTGCCACGGGATCGTAAAGATCACCAACGCTGTGAACACCCTGCGCGCCGCCCACGTATGGAGAGCAGGGCGCTCGACGACCGGAGGGCCCCGCGGTGCAGGCACCGCGCGTTCGGGGTTCGGGAGCCATGGATGAGGCACGCACGACGACGGGTCGTCCGGCGGGGGACACAGCTGGCGGCGGTCGGCGGACTCCTTCTGGGAGGTGCGATGGTCACCACGGCCATGGCGAGCGAGACTCCCGGCACGACCGCCGTGCCGTTCAGCTCCGGTTCCGCGACCGAGGCCGGCAACACCGGTGCCGCGCTGGTGGCCAAGCTCGGCACGGCCCGTACGGCGGGCAGCTGGATCGGTGCCGACGGCAAGCCGGTGGTCGCGGTCACCGACGCGCAGGCCGCGGCGATGGTGAAGCAGGCGGGCGCCGAGCCCAAGATGGTGTCGCACAGCATGAACGAGCTGAAGGCGGCGACCGCCACGCTCAAGGCGGCGCCGCGGGTGACCGGCACCGCCTGGGTGGTGGACTACAAGACCAACCGGGTGATGGTGGAGGCCGACAGCACGGTCTCGGCCTCCGACTGGTCGGACCTGAGCCGGGTCGCCGCGGGCATCGGCAGTTTCGTGCAGATGCAGCGCTCCGAGGGGAAGTTCACCACCCGGCTGAACGGGGCGCAGCCGATCCTGTCCACGGGCGGCCGCTGTTCGGCGGGGTTCAACGTCACCAACGGGACGACCGACTTCATCCTCACCGCCGGTCACTGCGGTCCGGCCAACACCATCTGGTTCGACGAGGGCCAGGGCAACGACCAGCAGGTGGGCACCACGATCGACACCCAGTTCCCGGGCAGCGACTTCTCGCTGATCCAGTACGCGAACGGGAAGGCCGGTGACAACGCGGACGTGGTCGCGATCGGCAACGGCCAGGGCGTGCGCATCACGGGGGCGGCCGATCCGACGGTCGGGCAGAAGGTGTTCCGCAGCGGGTCCACCAGCGGGCTCCACGACGGCACGGTGACCGCGCTCAACGCGACCGTCAACTACCCCGAGGGCACGGTCACCGGGCTCATCCAGACCAACGTGTGCGCCGAACCGGGTGACAGCGGTGGTCCGTTGTTCTCCAACGGCATCGCGCTCGGGGTGACCTCGGGCGGCAGCGGTGACTGCACCACGGGCGGGGTGACGTTCTTCCAGCCGGTGACGCGGGCGATGGCGGCGCTGAACGTGCAGCTGATCGTGACGAAGCAGGCCGCCGGGGGCCAGGGCGCCTCGCCGGCGCCGTCCGCTTCGGCCAACCACAGCGCCATCGCGCCGAGCGCGGCCTCGCCGGGCTCGACGGCGCCGGTGACCGGGGACGACACCAGCCTGGTCGCACGGCTCACGGACACCCGGAACGTCGGTCCGGGGCTGCTGGTGATCGGGGGCAGTCTGGTCGCGCTGGTCGCGACCCGCTACATCCGCGCGGAGCAGGACCGCAAGGCGTACCAGCGCTACTACTCGGCGACTTGGGGCTGACAGGGGCAGGGGGCGGAGGTCAGGGGCCTCGGCGAGGTCCTACGAGAAGGGGCACCCGTCCCGACGGGTGCCCGGGACGGGCGGTCAGGCCGCCTGGTCCGGCTGCTACGGGGTCGCTGCCGCCCATTCGAGGACGAGCCGCTGGTACTCCTCGCGCTGCTCGGTGCTCAGTGTCCCGCCCGACCGGAGCCACAGGGCCCGGATCTCCTCGTTGACCTCGTCGGCCGATCGCTCGGTGACGGCTTCAACAGTGGTGGACATGGCGTGAAGCATATGCCGGTCGGCGTGAAGGCGCCGTGAGTAAGTACGACCGATACGGGCATATCGGACCGTGTTACTCATCACGTCAATGTGTCAAGGAAAAGCGGGAGTTCGATGCGGTGCGCCACCGGCTGTCCGAACGGAAACGGCAGTTCAGCCGCCCGCCCCGCCGAGCACCAGCACCTGGATCGCCAGTACGGCGGCGCCCCGCGCCCAGTCGTGGAAGTCGGAGACCTTGGTCTCCAGGCCGATCGGGGCGGCGAGCGGGTGCCGGTGGGCGCGGACCGCGTCCCGCACCGCGTCACCGGCCACCTCCATCAGGCCGACCCCCTCCCCGGCCAGCAGGATCTTCTGCGGCATGGCGAAGTTGGCTATCTGCGCGAGCAGCGTGCCCAGCGCCCGGCCGGCCTCGCCGATCACCCGCGCGGCCATCGGGTCGCCCGCGGCGGCCGCGGCGAGGATCTCCTCGTAGGACGCGTCCCGGCCGGTGGCGGCCCGGACCTGGTAGCGGATGCTGGGGATGGTGAGCAGCGACACGGCGCTGCCGCGCTCGCCCTGCGGGGTGAGCGGGCCCTGCGGGTCGATGATCCAGTGCCGCCCGAAGCCGCGGTCCTCCTCGGCGCAGGGCACCCGCTTGCCGCCGAGCACCAGGCCGTAGCCGATGCCGGCGCCGATGGTCAGCACGACGAAGCGGTCGAGTCCGCGGCCGGCGCCGAACCAGGTCTCGGCCTCGACCAGGGCGGCCACGTCGTTCTCCACGACGACGGGCAGCCCGGTGCGCTCCCGGACCAGCCCGGCCAGCGGGACGTCACGCCAGCACAGGTAGGGCGACTCGCCGACGACGGCGTACTCGCGCACGAACCCGCCGACGCCTATGCCGATGCCTGCGACCGCGGGGTGACGGGCGGCGAGCTCGGCGGTCATGGCGGCCAGCAGGTCGGCGACGTACTTCGGGTCGTGGCTGGTGAGCGGCCGGTCGAGGCGGGCGACGATGTCGCTCCTGAGGCTGGTGACGACGCCGTAGACCATCTCGTCGGTGATCTTGAAGCCGAGGAAGGACCGGGACTCCGCGACCACGTCGAGCGGCTGCGAGGGACGGCCCTGGCGCGACTCCCCCGGAGCACCCGCCCAGGAGGCCTCGACGAGCAGGCCGGACTCGATGAGCGGCTTGGTGAGGCGGGTGAGGCTGCCCTGGGAGAGGTTCAGCCGACGGGCCAGCTCGGTGCGCGACAGGGGGCCGTGGACGAGCACCTCGATCGCGACGGAGCGCTCGCCCGAGCTCAGCGGCAGCCAGTTGGCGGGAGGGGTCATGGGGGGTCTCTCGATGGTTTTCTTCTACGATGGAAGCAAGGGAGCCAACACTATGCCCGTCCCTGCGCCCCAGGAAGACCTGTGTGCGCCCCTTGACGCCAGAATTCTTTCATGGCGAAAGTAAGGGAGCCCCAAGGGGAGCCCAACGTGAGACCCAACCAGTGAAGGGCACGCACCAATGACGTTCTCGCTCGGCATCGTCGGCGCCGGTCAGTTCTCCGGCCAGTTCGCGACGCTGTTCCAGGCCCATCCCGGCGTCGGCGACGTGTACGTCACCGATCTGCTGCCCGAGCGGGCGGAGAAACTCGCCGCCGCCCAGGGTCTGGCGGGCACCTTCCCGTCGTACGAGGCCATGCTGGAGTCCGATGTCGACGCGGTCGCGATCTTCACCCAGCGCTGGACGCACGGCCCGCTGGTCCTGCGGGGCCTGAACGCCGGCAAGCACGTGTACTCCGCGGTCCCCATGGCGATCACGACCGAGGAGATCGCCGCGATCATCGACACGGTCAAGGCGACCGGCCTGACCTACATGATGGGCGAGACCAGCCAGTACAACCCGGCGACCGTGCACGCCCGCAACCAGATCGCCGAGGGCGCCTTCGGGCGGCTCTTCTACGCCGAGGGCGACTACGTCCACGACATGGACCTCGGCTTCTACGACGCCTACCGCTACAGCGGCGGCGAGAACTGGAAGGAGACCGCCAGCTATCCCCCGCTGCTCTACCCGACGCACGCGGTGGGCGGGGTGCTCGGCGCCTGGCAGACGCACGCGGTGAGCGTGTCGGCGATCGGCGTGGTCGACGACCGCGGCGACGGCGTCTTCGACAAGGACGTCAGCCAGTTCGGCAACGACGTGTCCAACGCGACCGCGCTCTTCGAGGTGGCGGGCGGCGGTTCGTTCCGCACCAACGAGTTCCGGCGGGTGGGCTACCCGTCCCACATCCGTGAGTCCCGCTTCCGGTTCTTCGGCACGGAGGCGAGCATGGAGCAGCTGGCGACGGTGGCGCTGTGGCAGGACAAGAAGGGCGTGCAGGACATCAGCGAGCTGCTGGAGCCCAAGCCCACCATGTCCCCCGACGACCCCTCGCTCCAGCACATCGCGCCGGAGCTGCGGGCGGCCTTCACCTCCGGGTCGGCGCCGGTGCACGACCGGGCGCGGCTGCCCCGGGAGTTCGACGCGCTGCACAACGGCCACGAGGGCAGCCACCACTTCCTGGTGGACGACTTCGTGACCGCCGTCAACACGCGCACCCTGCCGTCGGTCAACGCCTGGGTCGCGGCCCGCTACACCCTGCCGGGCATCATCGCGCACGAGTCGGCGCGGCAGGGTGGGGCCAGGCTGGAGATCCCGGACTTCGGGGACGCCCCGGAGAGCTGAGCCGAAACCGCCGGCCGCAGCCGTCGGCCGGGGCCGGGCCGGGTGCCGTCAGGTGCCCGGCTTGCGGCCGTACACGAAGACGTCGTCGCCGGTCTTCAGCAGCGACCAGTACTTCTTGGCGGTGGCGGGGGTCATGTTGACGCAGCCGTGCGAGCCCGGCGGGTTCCACATGCTGAGGTTCACCGAGTGGAAGGCCTGGCCGCCGTCGAAGAACTGGCTGTAGGGCATCGGCACGTTGTAGACGGACGAGACGTGGTCGATGTCACGCCAGTAGATCTTCTTCAGGCCGGTCCGGGTCTCGAACCCGTCGCGGCCGGTACGGACCGGGACCGGGCCGTAGACCAGCTTGTTGCCGTCCTGGATCCAGCTCAGCTGGAGCGTGAGGTTGACGCAGGCGATGCGCCCCTTGTTCGTCGGGCACTTGCCGTCCTTGTTGGGGTTGTTCCCGACGGCCTTCTGCTTGTTCATCAGGTCCATCACGCCCCAGGTGACGGGACCCGCGTACCCGACGGCGGGCGTGATGCCGTGCTTGTTCTGGAACGCCTGGATCGCCTTGCAGTCGGCGGTGGACTGCTTGCCGTCGACCGGCCGCCCGAGGAACTTCTCCACCTGCTTCTGGTACGGCCCGGCCTGCGTGGTGCAGCTCGCCGCCTGCGCCGGAGCGGAGGTGAGGGCGAGTGTGAGCGGCGCCACGAGCCCGGTGACACCGAGCACGACGGCACTTCGTCTACGTATGTCCCCCATATGACGTATGTCTCCTTTTCCTGTCCCGTGGTCTCGTCGTACTGGACCGACCGAGGCACGGCATTGGTTGTAGCCCTGGTCAGGCTGTGACGAAACGGTTAACTTCGCCGCCGCGGCCGCCGCTGCCGGCACCGGTCCACTTACCCGGAAGTGGACCGCGCCACATCGTCGTGGCCGACCTAGTCTGCGGTTCATGCATCCCGCACTCGCCGACGATCTCGCGCGGCTTCCCGAACTTCTCCAGTCCGCCCGCGACGAGGCCGCCCGTGCGGCGGCCGGGTCGGCCGAGCGGCCGGTGGCCGCGCTCGGGCCCGCACCCGCTCGGGCACCGCTGCCCGAGCAGGGGGAGGGCGGGGCCGGCGCGCTGGCCCGGTTCACCGAGCGCTGGGCGCCGGGAATGTCCGCCTCGGCCGGGCCACGCTACCTCGGTTTCGTCACCGGCGGTGTGACGCCCGCCTCCCTCACCGGCGACTGGCTGACCTCGGCCTACGACCAGAACCTGTCCGGCGACGTCGGTTCCTGGGGTGCCGCCCTGGAGCGCGAGACCGTGGGATGGCTGGCCGAGCTGTTCGGACTCGGCGCGGCACACAGCGGGGCCTTTGTGACCGGGGCCACGATGTCGAACACGGTCGGCCTGGCGATCGCCCGGGAGTGGCTCGGCGAGCGGCTCGGGGTGGACGTCTCGCGGGCGGGAGCCGCCGCGCTGGGCCCGGTCGACGTGCTCTCCGGCAGCCCGCACTCCAGCGTGGGCAAGGCGCTGTCGATGCTCGGGATCGGGCGGGACCGGCTGCGCCCGGTGCCGTTGCTGCCCGGCAACCGGGAGGCGGTGGACGTGACCGCGCTGGACGCGGCGCTGGCCGGGCTGGACGGGCGGCCCGCGATCGTCGTCGCCAACGCCGGGACGGTCAACACCGTCGACTTCGACGACCTGCGGGCGATCGCCGCCCTGAAGGAGCGGTACGACTTCTGGCTGCACGTGGACGCCGCGTTCGGCGCCTTCGCCGCCCTCTCCCCCGTCCACGCCCCGCTCGTCGCCGGTCTCGACGCGGCCGACTCGGTCTGTGTGGACCTGCACAAGTGGCTCAACGTCCCCTACGACGCGGCCGTCCAGTTCACCCGCCGCCGCGACCTCCAGGTGGCCGTCTTCCAGAACGAGTCCCCGTACCTGGGCCCGCCCGCCGGCACCCCGGACTTCCTGCACCTCACCCCGGAGAACTCCCGCCGGATGCGGGCGCTGCCCGCCTGGTTCGCGCTGACCGCGTACGGCCGGGACGGGCACCGCGAGATCGTCGAGCGCAACGTCGCCGAGGCCCGCCGCCTCGGCTCCGGCATCGAGGAGTCGCCCGCCCTGCACCTGCTCGCCCCGGTCCGGCTCAACGTGGTCTGCTTCACCCTCGCCGAGCAGCCCACGCAGGAGCGGGTGGCCGCCCTGGCCCGGGCGGTCGCCGCGTCCGGGGAGGCGTTCCTGACGCCGACGGTGTACGGCGGGGTCCCGGCGCTGCGGGCGGCGTTCAGCAACTGGCGGACCACCGGGGACGACACCCGGCGGGTGCTCGCCGTGCTCGCGGCCGCCTCAGCGGCTCTCTGAGCCGCGCCGGGCCTCCCGGTGCGGGCGCAGTGCCGCGTGGAAACCGCTGTTGACGGCGGTGAGTCCGCCGTCGACGCGGAGGGTGGTGCCGGTGATCCAGGCGGCGTCGCGGGAGGCGAGGAAGGCGACGGCCGCGGCGACGTCCTCCGGTTCGCCGACCCGGCCGAGCGGGTACAGCGGCCGGAGGGCGGCGAGTTCGTCCTCCCGGTCCGCCCAGGCCGAAGTGCGGACCGTGCCGGGCTCCACCAGGTTGACCCGCACCCCGCGCGCGGCCGCGTGCCCGGCGAGGGTGCGGGTCAGCGAGACGAGTCCGGCCTTGGCGGCGCTGTAGGCGTGGTTGCCGAAGTCGGCCCCGGCGTTGACGGAGCCGATGCTCACGATCGCGCCCCGGCCGGAGGCGGCCAGGTGCGGAAGGGCTGCGCGGCAGCAGCGGTGGGCGCCGGTGAGCGTGATGTCGAGGTCCAACTCCCAGCCGTCGTCCGGCTGGTCCTCGAAGAGGGGGAGGTCCGGGGTGCAGTGCGCGGCGCAGTTCACCAGGACGTCGAGCCCGCCGAAGGCACCGACGGCGTGCTCGACGGCGGCCTCCACGGCGTCCCGGTCGGCAACGTCGCAGGCGAACGCCTGCACCGCCAGCCCCTGTTCACGCAGCGCGGCCGCCGTCCGCTCCGCCTCGGGGAGGTCCCGGTCGGCCGCCAGCACCCGTGCGCCCTCCTCGGCGAGCCGGCGGGCGACGGCCGCGCCGATGCCGCGGGCCGCGCCCGTGACGAGAACTCCGTGTCCGGCAAAGCGATCGGGTCCGGTCATGACGACGACCGTACGGGCCGCACGATCAACAGGACAGATAGCGTGCGCACATGTCCTCGTTCTTGCAGCAACTCCCCGCCCTCATGGGCGTCGTGATCGGTGCGCTCGGCTCGTATCTCGCGGTGGTGCGCGGTGACCGGGCGCGGTTCCGGCGGGAGCAGGAGGCGCGCTGGGAGGAGCGGCGGCTGACGGTGTACAGCGAGTACGCGCGGGCGCTGAAGAAGTCGGTGAACCTCACCTACCGCGTCGCCGCCCATCTCGGCAACGACCCGCATCCGCACCCGATCTCCCCGGCCGAGGCCGAGCCGCAGCTGGCGGCGGCCACCGACGGACGTGACCCGGCCGGGGAGGCGCTGATCATGCTGGGCAGCCGGGAGGTGGTGGAGCAGGCCCGGGAGTGGGTGACCACGGTGATGGACATGGAGCGGTTCATGCGCGCCGGGACGGTCGACCCGGGCGCCTGGCAGGACCTGCTGGCACGGCAGCGGGCCTGCCGGGAGCGCTACTACACCGCCGTACGCCACGATCTCGCGCTGCCGCCGGGGCACCCGGCGCTCTGGTCGACCCGGCCGGTGTCCGACGGCTGAGGGGCGTGCCGGTTCCGCGGAAGCCGCGGGCGGGCCTTCCGCGGAAGCCGACATCACACGTGGGTCAGTGGCCCCGGGCGATCCACTCCGCCAGGTGGGGTGCCTCGGCGCCGATGGTGGTCGGGTCGCCGTGGCCGGTGAGGACCTTCGTCTCGGGCGGGAGGGTGAGCAGCTTGTCCCGGATGGAGTCGATGATCGTCGGGAAGTGCGAGTAGGACCGGCCGGTCGCGCCGGGGCCGCCCTGGAAGAGGGTGTCGCCGGTGAAGACGACCCCCAGGCCGGGGTCGTGCAGGCAGACGGCGCCGGGCGCGTGGCCGGGCGTGTGCAGCACGGTGAGGTCGGCGCCCGCGGCCTCGATGACCAGCCCGTCGGACAGGTGGTTGTCGGGGTCGCGGTCGGGGTGGGTGAGCTTCCACAGCGGCAGGTCGTCGGGGTGCAGCCAGATCTTGGCGCCGGTGAGGTCCGCCAGAGCGGGCGCGGCGTCGATGTGGTCGTTGTGGGCGTGGGTGCAGACGATCGCCTTCAGGACACGGTCGTCGACCGCCGCGGCGATGGCCTCGGCGTCGTGCGCGGCGTCGATGACGATCACCTCGCGTTCGTCACCGACGATCCAGACGTTGTTCTCGACGTCCCAGGTGCCGCCGTCGAGGGTGAACTGCCCGGAGGTGACGAGGCGTTCGATGCGCGTGGTCATCAGAGCACCACCACCGAACGCAGCACGTCGCCGCCGTGCATCCGCTCGAAGGCCTTCTCCACCTCGTCGAGCTGGATGGTCTCGGTGACGAAGGCGTCCAGCGGCAGCCGCCCCTGCAGGTGCAGGTCGATCAGCATGGGGAAGTCCCGGGAGGGCAGACAGTCGCCGTACCAGCTGGACTTGAGCGCGCCGCCGCGGCCGAAGACGTCGAGCAGCGGGAGTTCGAGCTTCATCTCGGGGGTGGGCACGCCGACCAGGACGACGGTGCCGGCGAGGTCGCGGGCGTAGAAGGCCTGCTGGTAGGTCTCCGGGCGGCCGACCGCCTCGATGACGACGTCGGCGCCGAAGCCGCCGGTCAGTTCGCGGATGGCCTCGACGGGGTCGCTCTCGCGCGAGTTGATGCTGTGGGTGGCGCCCAGGGCGCGGGCCTTCTCCAGCTTCCGGTCGTCGATGTCGACGGCGATGATCTTCGCGGCGCCCGCGAGGCGGGACCCGGCGATCGCCGCGTCGCCGACACCGCCGCAGCCGATCACGGCGACCGAGTCGCCCCGGCCGACGTTGCCGGTGTTGATGGCGGCGCCGATGCCCGCCATCACCCCGCAGCCGAGCAGCCCGGCGACCGCCGGGGAGACGGCCGGGTCGACCTTGGTGCACTGCCCGGCGGCGACCAGGGTCTTGTCGGCGAAGGCGCCGATGCCGAGCGCCGGGGAGAGCTCCTGCCCGGTCGAGGCGAGGGTCATCCTCTGCTTCGCGTTGTGCGTGTTGAAGCAGTACCAGGGCCGGCCGCGCAGACAGGCCCGGCAGTTCCCGCACACCGCACGCCAGTTGAGGATCACGAAGTCACCGGGCGCGACGTCCGTGACGCCCTCGCCGACCGACTCCACCACCCCGGCGGCCTCGTGGCCGAGCAGGAAGGGGAACTCGTCGTTGATCCCGCCCTGTTTGTAGTGCAGGTCGGTGTGACAGACCCCGCAGGCCTGCACCTGTACGACGGCTTCGCCCGGCCCCGGGTCCGGCACCACGATCGTCTCGACCCGCACGGGCTCGTCCTTGCCCGGTGCGATCACGCCGCGTACTTCCTGCGCCATGGACCTGCCCTTTCGTCGCTCTGCTGACGTGCTGCCTCCGACCCTACGCGGGAACGATCAGCGTCGGCACGCATCGCTCGTCGCGGATCTTCCGGTACGGCCGCCGTCCGTGTTGTCCACCGCCTCCCCCACATACCCCCGGGGGTACCTCTGCTACGATGGCACATATACCCCCGGGGGTAATTTCCGGGGAACGAGGAGAGGAGTGTGCCGCCATGTCCTTCGTCGACACCATCGAGGTGCCCGGACTGGGCAACCGCGGCTATCTGGCGGGCGGGGCGCACGGCGCCGTCGCGGTCGATCCGCCCCGGGACGTGGACCGGGTGCTGGCGGCCGTCGCCCGGCGCGGGGTGCGGCTCACGCAGGTCGTGGAGACGCATGTGCACAACGACTACGTCTCCGGCGGCCTCGAACTGGCCCGGCTGACCGGCGCCGCGTACGTCGTGCCGGCCGGGGCACGGGTGGCGTACGAGAGGGTGCCGGTGGCCGACGGGGACGTGCTGGAGATCGAGGCGGGCCTCGCGCTGCGCGCGCTGGCCACCCCCGGGCACACCCCGCACCACACGTCGTACGTCCTGGAGGAGACCGGGCGCGCGGTGGCCGTCTTCACCGGCGGCTCGCTGCTGATCGGCACGGTCGGCAGGCCCGACCTGGTGGAGCCCCGGCTCACCGGCGAGCTGGCCCGGGCGCAGCACGCCTCGGCGCACCGGCTGGCCGCCGAGCTGCCGGACGGGACGGCGGTGCTGCCGACCCACGGCTTCGGCAGCTTCTGCTCGGCCGGGGACGCCTCCGGCTCCGCCACCACCATCGGCCGGGAGCGCGCGGTGAACGAGGCGCTGGTCAAGGACGTCGACACGTTCGTCGACGAGCTGCTGGCCGGGCTCGACGACGTCCCGGCGTACTACGCCCACATGGGCCCGCTGAACTCCGGGGGCCCGGCCCCCGTCGACCTCACGCCGCCGCGCCGGGCGGACGCGGCACAGATCGCGGCGCGGCTGGCCGCCGGGGAGTGGGTGGTGGACCTGCGCAACCGGGTGGCGTTCGCCGAGGGCCATGTCCCGGGCGCGCTGAACTTCGAGGCCGACGGACAGCTCGCCACCTATCTGGCCTGGCTGCTGCCCTGGGGCAGGCCGGTCACGCTGCTCGCCGAGTCGGCCGCGCAGCTCGCCGCCGCCCAGCGGGAACTGACCCGCGTCGGCATCGACCGCCCGGCCGCGGCCGCCACCGGCACCCCAGGGGCCTGGCTGCGTCCGGGCGAACGGCCCCGTTCCTTCCCGCGGGCCACGTTCGCGGAGCTGGCGGGGCACGGGACGCGCGACGTCGTCGTCCTGGACGTGCGCCGGAACACGGAACGGGCCGGCGGCCACATCCGGGGCTCCCTCCACATACCCCTGCACCAGCTGCGGGAGCGGCTCGGCGAGATACCCGGCGGCACGGTGTGGGTGCACTGTGCGGGCGGGATGCGGGCGGCCGTCGCCGCCTCGCTCCTCGACGCGGCCGGGCGTTCGGTGGTCGCCGTCGACGACGGGTTCGCGGCGGCGCGCGCGGCCGGACTGCCGATGGCCCGGCTCACACCGGCCGAGGCGCGGGAGCGCACGAGCGCGGACGCAGTGGTGCGCACGGACGCGGACACGGTGGTGCACACGGACGCGGACGCAATGGTGCGCACCGACGCGCACGCCGTGCTGCTGGACGTCCGCGAGGCCGGCGAATGGGTGGCCGGACACGCGCCGGGAGCCGTGCACGCCCCGCTGTCCGGGCTGTCGGCCGGGGCTCCGCTGCCACCGGCCGCCGCGGACCGCCCGCTCGTCGTGATCTGCCGCTCGGGGCGGCGGTCGCGGGAGGCGGTGGCGCTGCTGACGGCCCGCGGACTGGACGCCGTGGACGTCGAGGGCGGGATGACCGCCTGGCGCGCGGCGGGCCTCGCGGTCGGCGCCGAGGGCACCCCCGAATGAGCGCGCTCCTGCTCGCTCTCGGCGCCGGGGCGGTCACCGGGCTGGCGCTCGGGGCCCTGGGCGGTGGCGGCAGTGTGCTGGCCGTACCGGCGCTGATCTACCTGCTCGGCTTCACCCCGGCCGCGGCCACCACCGCCAGCCTGGTCGTCGTCACGGTCACCTCGGCCACGGCGCTCGTCGCGCACGCCCGCGAGGGCGCGGTGCGGTGGCGGGCCGGGGCCGTCTTCGCGGCGGCCGGGATCGTGCCGGCGGCAGTGGGCGGCGCGATCTCCCGGCAGTTGCCTTCGGCGCTGCTGACCGGGGCGTTCGCGGTGCTCGCCGCGGTGGCGGCACTGCGGATGCTGCGGCCGTCCACCACCGGGTCCACCACCGGGTCCACCGCGGTGCCGGTAGCGGCCAGGGCGTCCCGGGTGGCCGGGGCGGGCGCCGGTCTCGGCGCGGTGACCGGGGTGCTCGGCGTGGGCGGCGGGTTTCTCGCCGTACCGTCCCTGGTGAACGTCGTCGGGCTGCGGATGCGCGCGGCGATCGGAACCAGCCTGCTGGTCATCACGATCAACTCGCTCACCGCGCTGGCGGCACGCACCGGTTCGGCGGCGGACGTCGACTGGTCGGCCGTGGGCCCGTTCGCCGGGGCCGCGATCCTGGGCGCCTGGGACGGCAGACGACTCGCGGCCCGGCTGTCCGCGGGCACCCTCCAGCGCATCTTCGCCTACGCGCTGCTCGCGGTGGCCGCGTTCATGCTGGCGGACGCGATCGGCTGACGCCCTCGGCGGCAGCGCCCCGAAGGGGCGCGGGGAACTGCGCGACCAGCCACAACGGCGCCGCAGTCAGCAGACGGCATATCGCAGCACTTCCAGAAGATCGCTCAGGCCAGTGACAAGAACAGCTTCTCCAGCCTGGCCTTCATCTGCTCGGTGGTCTCGCCGTCCGCGCCGCCCCGCCCGGGGTCGGCGATGCACTGCTGGAGCCCGGTCGCGATGATCGCGAAGCCCGCACGGTCCAGGGCGCGCGAGGCGGCGGCGAGCTGGGTGACCACGTCCTCGCAGTCACGGCCCTCCTCGATCATCTTGATCACGCCGGAGATCTGCCCCTGCGCCCGGCGCAGCCGGTTCAGCACCGACTTGAGCTCATCACCTTCGAACTGAAGCTCCACGACCACTCCTCACATACCCGTAGGGGTATGGTACCGCGCCGCTCATCACCTCCCGAAAGGATCGCATCCTCGTGTCCACCACACCGTCACACCCGGCACTCGACCCCGCCCACGCCCTCGCCCGGCTCCCCGAACTCACCGTCGTCGACGTCCGCACCCCGGGCGAGTACGCGTCCGGCCATCTCCCCGGCGCCCACAACATCCCGCTGGACAGCCTGGACCGGGCCCTGCCCGCGCTCCGGGCGGCGCACGGCGAGCTCCTCCTCGTCTGCGCCTCCGGCGCCCGCGCCGAGAACGCCCGGGCGGTCCTCGCCGGGCACGGCATCCCGGCGGCCACCCTCACCGGCGGCACCCGCGGCTGGGCCGCGCGCGGTCACGAACTGCACCGGCCGCGCGGCGGGTCCCGGGCGGCCTGGGCCATGGAGCGCCAGGTGCGGTTCACCGCCGGGACGGTCGTCCTCGCCGGACTGGCCCTCGGGCAACTGCACCCGGCCTGGCTGCTGCTGTCGGCGGGGGTCGCGGGCGGCCTGGTGTACTCCGCGCTCACCGACACGTGCGGCATGGCCGCGCTGCTGGCGAAGCTGCCGCACAACCGGCCGCGCGCGACGGACCTCGACGCGACCCTCGCGGCCCTCGCCGCCCCCGGTTCCGCCCGCGGCTGACCGCACGCCGGTACCGGGAGCGGCCGACGTAGCCTGGGGAGCGTCGGAGGGCGCCGCCCACCGCCGGACGAGGAGCACCGTGACCGCCGCCGCAGACGCAGTTCCGACGAGTCAGCCGAAGGAGCCCGTGTTCCGGCTGCTCCTCTCCTATGTACGGCCGCACCGCTGGGCCCTGCTGGCCGGCGCGGTGCTCTCCCTGGTGACGGGCGCGACCGGGCTGCTGCTGCCGCTGGTGGCCCGGGGGTTGATCGACGACCTGTCCCACGACCGTTCCATCACCGCCGAGTTGCTCGCGATGGCCGCTCTGGTGGTCGGCAACGCCGCGCTGGGCGCGCTGGGTTCGTACGTGCTCAGGCGCACCGCCGAGTCGGTGGTGCTCGGGGCGCGGCGCACCCTGTCGTCGTACCTGCTCAGGCTGCGGATCACCGCCGTGGACCGCACCGAACCCGGTGACCTGATGGCGCGGATCACCTCGGACACCACCCTGCTGCGCGAGGTCACCACGGACTCGCTGGTGGCGCTCGGCACCGGCGGACTCACCCTGGTCGCCACCGTGGTGATGATGGGGGTGGTCGATCCCGTGCTCCTTGGCGTCACCCTCGTCGTGATCGCCCTGGCGGGCACGGTGCTGGGCACGATCGTGCCGCGCATCAACCGGGCGAGCCGCCGGGCGCAGGACGCGGTCGGGGTGATGGGAGCCTCGCTGGAGCGGGTGCTGGGCGCGCTGCGCACGGTGAAGGCGTCGGGTGCCGAGCACCGCGAGGAGCTGGCCCTGCACGAGGCGGCGGAGGAGTCCTGGCGGCAGAGCGTGCGGGCCGCCAAGTGGTCGGCGGCCGCCGGGAACACGGCGGGGCTCGCGATGCAGCTGGCGTTCATCACGGTGCTCGCGGTCGGCGGCGCCCGGGTGGCGACCGGTGCGATCGGCGTGGGCACGCTGGTGGCGTTCCTGCTCTACGTCTTCTACCTGATGCAGCCGATCCAGCAGGTCGTCGGGGCGATCACCCAGTACCAGACCGGCGCCGGCGCGCTCGCCCGGATCCAGGAGGCACTGCAGCTGCCCGCCGAACCCGCTTCCCCGCCCGCCGAGTTGCCCGCGGGCGGCGCGGAACCGGCCTCGGTCGCCTTCGCCGACGTGCGCTTCCGCTACGCCGACGACCTGCCGTACGTCCACCACGGTGTCAGCTTCGACGTCCCCGCGCGGGGCATGACGGCGTTCGTCGGGCCGTCCGGCGCCGGCAAGACCACGGTGTTCTCGCTGATCGAGCGGTTCTACGACCCCGAGTCCGGCACGATCGCCGTGGACGGCCGCCCGGTGGCCGACTGGGAACTGCCGCTGCTGCGGTCGGCGATCGGGTACGTCGAGCAGGACGCGCCGGTGCTGTCAGGGTCGTTGAAGGACAACCTGCTGCTCGGCAACCCGGAGGCGGACGAGGACGCGGTCGCGCGGGTGGTGAAGACGACCCGGCTCGACGGCCTGGTCGCCCGGCTGCCACACGGGCTGGAGACGCTGGTCGGGCATCGCGGGACCAAGCTGTCCGGTGGGGAGCGGCAACGGGTCGCGATCGCCCGGGCGTTGCTGCGCCGGCCCCGGCTGCTGCTCCTGGACGAGGCCACCTCGCAGCTGGACGCGGTGAACGAGGCGGCGCTCAGGGACACGGTCGCCGACGTGGCGCGGTCGACCACGGTGCTGGTGGTCGCGCACCGGCTGTCGACGGTGACCATGGCGGACCGGATCGTCGTCATGGACGCGGGCCGGGTCCGTGCGGTGGGCACGCACCGCGAGCTGGTGGCGGCGGACCCGCTGTACGCGGAGCTGGCGGCGACGCAGTTCCTCGCCTCCGAGCACTGACCACGGCAGCCAACCGTAGGTCACGGCGTCCTGGGGCCGGGGGCCGGGTACGGCGGAGGGCCGCCCCGGTTCCGGGACGGCCCTCGCGGTGCGGCCAAGGGGGTCAGGACTGGACGGCCGGCACCAGTCCCATGACGGGCGCGGCCAGGTCGGTGACCTGGTGCAGTTCGCCCAGCCGCTGGACTCCGTTCAGGCCCTGCAGCTGGTCCGAGACCTTCGGGATCTCGTCCTTGTACGGCGCCGGGATGTCACTGCGGGCGAGCGAGTCGAGCACGCCGAGCGCGGTGAGCTTCCCGGGGTGCTGCGCGCTCGCGTCGGCCGCGTTCGCCAGCGGCGCGGCGAGGCCGGTGACCCCGACGGCAAGGCCGACGGCGGCGACGATACGTCGTGTTGAGATCATGTCCTCAGCAACGGCCCCGGCACCGGGCCGGACACGGGCAGCCGCTCCCCCTCACCCGTCAGGCGGAGTGCGCGGCCTGCGCTTGCCGAGCCCGGCGGGGCGGAGGACGCTCGATGTGAGGGGCTCGCGCGGCCTGCTCCGCATCGGGTCGCGGGCTCCCGCAGGAGGTCACCATGGGCACCGCGACCGGTTCCACGTTCGACACCGCCACGTTGCGCCGGGCCATAGAGGGGAACACCGGGAACAGTCTGCTGGCGCTCTACGCGGACGACGCGGAGATCCGCATCATCGACCGCAACACCCAGCCCAGCCACCCCAAGGTCCTGCACGGCCGCAGGGACATCGCCGCGCTGCTGGACGACGTCTACAGCCGCGACATGACACACACGCTGGACCAGTGCATCGTCCAGGGCGACAAGGCCGCCTTCAGCGAGTCCTGCGAGTACGGGGACGGGGTCCGGGTGCTGGCCGAGTCGATGATCACGCTGCGCGACGGCAAGATCGCCGAGCAGATCATGATCCAGGCATGGGACGAGTAGTCGGGAGGACCGCGAGGGTCCAGGTCAGCTCCCGGTTGACCTGGACCTTCTCGGCGCGGGCGGCGCTGGGACACGCCCGCCGCCGGCGTCGCGGTGCGCCCGCCCTTCTGCTGTGGACGGTCCTGCGGGCACCGCACCGCCGCGGGAAGCGCTGACGGCTCGGTTGCCCACGGGGGCGAACCGCGTGTCCGGCAAGCGGCCCGATGACCATCGCCGTGCTGCCGGAGCAGACGGTGACGGCGGCCGCCCGGCAGCTCGGGGCGTGACGCGGGGCGTGCTCAGCGCATCCAGGCGCTGTACTGCATGACGGCCCCGGCTTTCACGCCGTACTCGGGGTCGTCCCGGGTGAGGGTGGACTCCATGCCGAGGACGGTCCCGGTGGCCGGGTCGAGGATCAGCATCCGGCGCGGCCCGGAGCCGCTGTCGTAGACGTACGCCTGCCCGGTGCGGCCCAGCCGGTCGGTGACCTCCCCCACCGGGCGCAGTCCGCCGGCCTTCGCGAGGAGTTCGGCCAGCGCCGCCGACTCACCGGCGCCTAGCGTCCAGTTGTCCAGCAACTCCGCGGCCGCGTCGAGGAGTTCGGGCGTGTCGAGGGTGTCGGTGTGGTTCAGCTCGGTGAGGTAGGCGCGCAGCTTCGCCGGGTCGTGCGGGGGTGTCGCCAGCGGTGGGGCGTCGCCCCACATCGGCGGATAGGTCCGCCGGCTGAGCACATGGCCGTCCTCGACGAGCCGCGGTGTGTCGCCTTCGTCGGTGAGGACCGGGCGGCCCGGACGGCTCGGGTCGGTGGCCACGACCAGTTCGGTGTGGCTGCCGTCGGCCTGCCAGCGCACGACTCTCTCCTCGGGCAGGGTGACGGGCGGCTTGCCGTCGCTCATGCCCAGGCTCCAGGACTGCACATGGGTGCCCTGGCGGAGGGCCGGCGTCCCGTCCCGGGCCGCGACGGCGGCCAGTTCCGCCACGTCCGCGAGCGGTACGGGCACGGAGTGGGCACGGACGGTCAGTGGCCGGGGTGCGGCGAGGGCGGGCGTGCCCGAGGAGCCGCCGAGCAGCAGCGTCAGCGTGGTCGCGACCACGGCGACGGCCGCGACCAGCCCCCACGCCAGCCGCGGCCGGGTCCGGCGCACGGGGCGCGGCTCGTGCAGCAGCCGGGCGAGGTGCCGTTCGGCGGTGTGGTCGAGGGGGCCGTCGCCGAAGTAGGGGCCGTCGGCGGGGGCCGGGTCGGCGGCGCGCAGCAGGTCGAGTTCGTCAGCCATGGCGGTGTCCCTCGGAGAGAGCCTCGGCGGCAGGGGGGCGCAGTCGGTCGATCTCGGCTCTGAGCCGGCGGCGGGCCCGGTGCAGCCGCATCGCCGCCGCCCGTTTCCCGCAGCCCAGGACGACGGCGACCTCGTCGACGCCGAGTTCCTCCCACGCCGTCAGCCGCAGCACCTCCTGGTCGGCCGGGGACAGCCGGGCGAGCGCCTCGTGCACCCAGGCGCCGGGCCGCTCGCTGCCGGGGCTGTCCACGACGTGCCGTCGGTGCGCGGTGTCGTCGTTGCCCACCCGGTCCAGGAGCCGGCGGCGGCGCCCGTACCCGCGCACCGCGTTGGCGAGGCAGTTGCGTGCCACGCCGTACAGCCAGGGCAGTGGGGCGGCCGGCAGGTCGGCGCGGCGGCGCCAGGCCACCGTGAACACCTCTGCCACCACTTCCTCCACCTCGCCGGTCCGCCCGTCCAGTCGCCGCGCGACATAGCGGCTGACCGCCCAGTAGTGCCGGCGATAGGCAGCGGCGAAGACCTCGTCGTTGCTCATGTCCCGTTCCTGTCCGGCACCTGCCCGATCGTCACACCCGTCTCCGTGACGCTCGTCGCATCCGTCGAGTGTGACCGGCGGGCACAGCCCGGACACAGGCGGGGCATGCGGAACCTCAAGTGGCTCACGACCACGGATCACAAGACGATCGGAACGCTGTACCTGGTCACAGCGTTCGCGTTCTTCCTTCTCGGCGGGGTGACGGCCCTGCTGATGCGCGCCGAACTGGCCCGCCCCGGCCTCCAGATCATGTCGAACGAGCAGTTCAACCAGGCGTTCACGATGCACGGCACGATCATGCTGCTGATGTTCGCGACGCCGCTGTTCGCCGGCTTCACGAACTGGATCATGCCGCTCCAGATCGGCGCCCCGGACGTGGCCTTCCCGCGCCTGAACATGCTGGCCTACTGGCTCTACCTGCTCGGCTCCACCATCGCGGTCGGCGGCTTCCTCACCCCGCAGGGCGCGGCCGACTTCGGCTGGTTCGCCTACGCACCGCTGTCGGACGCGGTCCGCTCGCCGGGCGCCGGCACCGACATGTGGATCATGGGGCTGGCCCTCTCCGGCTTCGGCACCATCCTCGGCGCGGTCAACTTCATCACCACGATCATCTGCATGCGCGCACCCGGCATGACCATGTTCCGGATGCCGATCTTCGTGTGGAACGTGCTGCTGACCGCCGTGCTGGTCCTGCTCGCCTTCCCCGTCCTCGCCGCCGCCCTGTTCGCCCTTGAGGCGGACCGGAAGTTCGGCGCCCACGTCTTCGACGCGGCCAACGGCGGAGCGCTGCTCTGGCAGCACCTCTTCTGGTTCTTCGGCCACCCGGAGGTGTACATCATCGCGCTGCCGTTCTTCGGCATCGTCTCCGAGGTCATCCCGGTCTTCTCCCGCAAGCCGATGTTCGGCTACCTCGGCCTGGTGGGGGCGACCATCGCCATCGCCGGCCTCTCGGTGACCGTATGGGCCCACCACATGTACGTCACGGGAGGCGTGCTCCTCCCCTTCTTCTCCTTCATGACCTTCCTGATCGCCGTCCCGACGGGAGTGAAGTTCTTCAACTGGATCGGCACCATGTGGCAGGGCTCGCTGTCCTTCGAGACACCCATGCTCTGGACCACGGGCTTCCTGGTGACCTTCGTCTTCGGCGGTCTGACCGGCGTGATGCTCGCGTCCCCGCCGATCGACTTCCACGTCTCCGACTCGTACTTCGTCGTCGCCCACTTCCACTACGTGGTCTTCGGTACGGTCGTCTTCGCGATGTTCGCCGGATTCCACTTCTGGTGGCCCAAGTTCACGGGCAGGATGCTGGACGAGCGGCTCGGCAAGATCACCTTCTGGACCCTGTTCACCGGCTTCCACGGCACGTTCCTGGTCCAGCACTGGCTGGGCGCCGAGGGCATGCAACGCCGGATCCCCGACTACCTGGCGGCCGAGGGCCTCACCACGCTCAACACGGTCTCGACGATCTTCTCGTTCCTGCTGGGCGCGTCCCTGCTCCCGTTCTTCTACAACGTCTGGAAGACGGCCAGGTACGGGGAGAAGGTCGAGTCGGACGACCCGTGGGGCTACGGCCGCTCCCTGGAGTGGGCGACGTCGTGCCCGCCCCCGCGCCACAACTTCGTCACCCTGCCGCGGATACGCAGCGAGTCACCGGCGTTCGACCTGCACCATGCGGCCGTGGAGCAGGAGTTGAGCGCACGATGACGGCGCGGGAGGAGGAACGGGAACTGGTCAACCAGATCGAGGGGCATCTGCTGCTGTCCGCGACCAGGGAGGAGGGCCGGAGGGCGGCGGCTCGGCTCGCGGACCGCTTCGGCTGGCTCACGGACACTCAACGGGCCGACGTGGAGCGATATTTCGAAGCGGAGTACCTGGACTTGGCCAGAGCGTCTTGGCACCGCACTGCGGAACGCGGCGAACAACTGAGACGTGAGTACGACACCAGATACCGGTCGCTACGCCGGCGCATCTTGGCCTGCTCCCTGCTGACCTGCGCAATGCTGACGGCAACGACTCTGCTGACGCTGACTACATGAGCGCGCCCCAAAGGGGCGCGGGGCTGTGACTGATATGCGGCTGCCGCCGCGTGTGCGCGACCAGCCACAGCCCACCCGCACCCGACCAACTACCGACTCAGCTCAGCTCTGACTCCACTGCTGATTGGTCCCCCCGTTGCAGGCCCACAGCACCAGCGAAGTCCCGTTACTCGTGGCCGCGCCATACGCATCCAGGCACAACCCGGCGTTGACGTTCGTGATCGTCCCGTCCGAGTTGACGTTCCACTTCTGGTTGTTCTGCCCGTTGCAGTCCCAGATGACGACCTTGGTGCCGTTGGTCGTGCCCTGGTTGTAGGCGTCGAGGCACTTGTTGCCGTACACCACGAACTCCTTGCGCGAGGTGTACGTCCACGCCTGGTTCTGACCGCCGTTGCAGTCCCAGATCTCGGCCTGGGTGCCGTTGGTGATGGTGTTGTTGTAGACATCGGCACAGCGGCTGGAGGCCTTGCCCACGACGAGTGTGCCGTTGGTTCCGGGGATCGGGCTCACCGCGATCGAGCCGAGCGACGGCAGCGAACTCCCGGTGAACGTGAGCGAGTTGCCCGACCCCTTGCTCAGGTCGACCTGCACGGACACGGTGCCCTGCGCGGACCCCGTCGGCGGGAAGGAGACCGTGGTCGCGGTCTGGCTGTTGACCTGGAGGGTGCCGGTGACGGCGGTGGAGCCGGAGTTGGTGTAGGCGACGTCGACGACGTCCAGGCCGGTGCTCGCGGCGCCGACACCGGTGTACTTGCCGGTGGAGGACGCGCTGTAGCTGGTGCTCGCCGCCTCCGTGCCGCCGCTGACCTTGAGCATCACCGAGCCGCCGGCCGGCACGCTGGCGGTGTAACTCGTCGCGTACGAGCCGAGGTTCGTCTGCGCCCACAGGTCGCGGACCGTCGCGGAGGCGCTGGTCAGGCCGAGGTCGGACCAGCGGGCGGTGATGTTCGCGGCGGCGGAGGTGCGGTTGAGCAGCACGACCGCGCGAGTGCCCGTGCCGGCGAGGACCTTGCTGTAGACCTGCAGACCGGTGCTGTCCTCGGCGACCTTGACGCCCTGCAGCCCCCGCGCGTCCTGGTCGACGGCGACGACGTCGGAGTTCTTGAGGATGGCGGCCGTCTCGCTGGTCATCGTGGTGAGGTCGTTGCCGGCGAGCAGCGGCGCTCCGGAGATCGCCCACAGGGCCATGTGGGTGCGGTTCTGGGCCGCCGTGAGGCCGGACATGCCGACGGTGAGCATGTCGGGGTCGTTGTAGTAACCGGTGTGCTGGGCGGCCGGGTGCAGGGTCTGGTCGAAGTTGGACAGGACGGCCGACTGCGACGCCGTGCCGCCGTAGTAGTAGATGTCCGTGCTGGTCCGCCACATGGGGGCGAGGCCCGTCGCCCAGTTCCAGGTGTTCTGGTAGCCCCAGTTGCAGATGGACAGGGTCAGCGGGCGGCCGGTGGTGGCGGCGGCCGTGGCGACGGCCGAGCTGATCGACCGGTACGTGGTGGCCGCGTCCAGGCCCTCGGCGTCGCCGCCGCACCAGTCGACCTTCACGAAGTCGAAGCCCCACTCGGAGAACTGGAGCATGTCCTGGGCGTAGTGCCCCTCGCTGCCGGTGTCGGCGGCGGCGGGGCGGCCGGTCGGGTAGTAGTAGCCGCAGCCGTTCGCGCCCGCGTCGGTGTAGATGCCGGCCTTCAGGCCCTTGCTGTGGATGTAGTCGGCGATGGCGCTCATGCCACCGGGCCACTCACTGGTGTCGACGGTGATGTTGCCGGCACTGTCCCGGGTGCCCTGCCACCAGCCCTCGTCGATGTTGATGTACTTGTAGCCGGCGGCCGGGAGGCCGGCCGCGACGAACGCGTCGACCTGCGCCTTGATGACGTCGTAGTCGATCTTCGCCGCGAAGCTGTTCCAGGAGGCCCAGCCCATCGGGGCGGTGGGCACCGAGACCTGCGGAACGGTCGCGGCCTGGGCCGGTCCCGGAGCGGCGAAGAGAAGCGCGGCGGCGGCCGTCAGGGTCAGGGCGAGGGTGCGCACGGCGGCGGCCCACAGGTGTCGTACGAGACCGCTGCCGGTCGATCTGGGCGGGGGGTACATGCGGCTCCTCCACGGGGGTGCACGAGGGGGGTACGGCTCACTCACGTTCGGCACGCTGGCCATGTTGTTCGTGATTACGAACATGGATCGATGTCCCGAACATGTCGCGCGCCGACCGTAGAGCCGCCGGAGGGTGAAGTCAACGGCTGTGACAGGCGTGAAGTCGCCGTTCCCTACGAGTCGTTCACCCCACCGGGACGCGTGCGCCGTCATACTGCTGGGCGTGCGCGTAGCGATCATGACGGCGGGCTCGCGGGGCGACGTGGCCCCCTACACCGGACTCGGGTACGGGCTGAGCCGTGCCGGACACGAGGTCACCCTGGTCACACACGCCCGCTTCGCGGGGCTGGTCGAAGGGTCCGGAGTCGGCTTCCACCCCCTGCCGGTCGATCCCCGGACCGAGCTGGAGTCCGCCCGGGGGCGCGGGCTGCACCGCAGCGCCAGCGGGGTCGGCAAACTGCTGCGGGTGGTGGAGCTGGCCCGCCGGCTGGTCGGACGGATGACGGACGACCTGCTCGCGGCCGCACAGGCCAGCGACATCCTCCTGCTGTCGGCCTCCCTGGCCCCGATCGGCCACACCATCGCGGAGGGGCTGCGACTGCCGAGCATGGGCGTCTACCTCCAACCACTCGCCGCCACCCGGGAGTTCGCGCCGCCCGTGCTCGGCGGCGGCACGTGGGGCGCCACCGGCAACCGGATCGCCGGACACGGCGTGACCCTGGCCGTGGAACAGGTCTTCGCATCCACCGTCCCCGCGCTGCGCACCCGCCTGGCCCTGCCCTCGCAGCGCTCCGGCACCGCCCGCCGGGCCAGGGAGCGCAGGCTGTGGCCCGTCCAGCACGGTTTCAGCCCCCAGGTGGTCCCCCGCCCCCGCGACTGGCGCCCGGGCCTCGGGGTGTGCGGCTACTGGTGGCCGTACGACGGCGAGGCCCGACTTCCCGACGACGTGCGGGCGTTCCTCGACGCCGGGCCGCCGCCGGTCTTCGTCGGCCTGGGCAGCGCCACGGTCCCCGACGCCGGACTCCTGAGCCGACAGGTCGTGGCGGCCCTCCGCAAGGCCGGGCTGCGCGGGGTGATCCAGAGCGGCTGGGGCGGCCTGACCGCCGACGGCGACGACATGCTGACCATCGGCGAGCTGCCGCACTCGGTCCTGTTCCCCCGGATGGCGGCGGTGGTCCACCACGCGGGCGCGGGCACGACGGCGGCAGGCCTGCGGGCAGGGGTCCCGGCGGTACCGCTGCCGATCCAGTTCGACGAGGCGTTCTGGGCGGCGCGGCTGGTGGGCCTCGGGGTGGCACCGGCTGCCGTTCCGCTGCGGGGGTTGCGCGTGGAGACACTGGCGGATGCGCTCAGGCAGGCGACCCGACGTCCCGAATTCGCGCAGCGAGCAGCGGAATTGGGCCGTAGCATCCAAGCGGAGGACGGCGTGACCGCGGTGGTCGCAGCGGTAGCCGACCTAGCCCGATAGATGCCGGAGACCGGGCGCCCCGTCAGGGGCGCGGGGAACTGCGCGACCAGCCACAAGGCACCCGCAGACACACAACTACCGCGAGCCCCCCTCCGTCCACCCCTCCGGCCGCAAGATCCCCACCAGCAACCGCACCAACTCCTCCACGACGTCATCCAGACTCGCGTCCACCCACCCCGCACTCCAGTCGTGCAGCAACCCGTTCACGCTGCCGATGAACGCCGTCGCCGCCAGCCGGTAGTCCCGCGGCGCCGCGTCCCCCCGCGCCGCCGCCGCGTCCGCCTCGCTGCATATGAGCTCCACCCACCGCGCCCGCCGCGCCAGCCGCTGCTCCTCCAGCCGGGGACTGACCCCGATGATCTCCACGAAGGCGATGCGGATACGACGCGGGTCGGAGGTGACGTCCCGGGCGTAGGCCCGGAACAGCACCGTCACCCGCTCGACGAGCGGCAGCGGCTCCGCCTCCGCGAACGCCGCCGCCACCGCCGCCTCCGCCCACCCGTTGACCTCCAGGTGCAACGCGGCGAGCACGTCCTCCAACGTGCGGAACTCCTCGTAGAACTGACGGGTCGACAGACCCGCCGCCTGGCTCAGCGCGGCGACGGTGGTGGCGCGAAACCCCGGTGCGTCGCCGAAGAGTCGAAGCGCCGCGTCCAGGAAGCGCCGACGCCGCTCGGCCTTGCGTTCCTCGGCGGACCGGCCGCCGTAGCGACCCGTCGGTGCCTTGAGCCTGCCCGCCAAGATTGCCCCCTCCGTCGACCGCCCGATGGCCAATTTTCTCGCGTACGCCTCTTGTGGACTCAGCCACCCCCTCCTTACTTTTCAGTAAGTTCACTTTGAACGCGCCTGTGTTCAGATTTCGTGACCCATTGACCGCACGGGCACGGGCGCGTCCCCACCCCCCTTCAGAGGAGAGAGCAGTCATG
Source organism: Streptomyces sp. NPDC047061 (assembly GCF_040643955.1). NCBI lineage: Bacteria > Bacillati > Actinomycetota > Actinomycetes > Kitasatosporales > Streptomycetaceae > Streptomyces > Streptomyces sp. NPDC047061. The sequence continues at coordinate 131,882 of NZ_JBEYVI010000014.1, read as the reverse complement.
CCTGCCTTCAGATCCAGGCACCTTTGCTCCGTGGCCGCCGCCCTCGTCCTGACCGTCGCCGCACCCGCGACCGCCGCCACCGCCGCGGCCGACGCGTCCCTGCGCGAGGTGCTGTTCGTCGGCAACAACTGGGACGGCACCGCGACCGTCCTGAACTCGACCGGCGACTTCGCCAAGGTCGGCCAGCTCAACGTCATCCCCGACAAGGCCGCCCGGATCGCCGAGATCAACGCCGACCCCATCAAGTGGATCTACTACACGTCGATCCGCAACGAGGTCGGCCAGGGCCACGACCAGTACGTGGACGACATGTACTCCACCCCGGACGGGAAGTCCGTGGTCGTCTCACGCCCGAGCTTCGCCGACGTCGTCTCCATCGACCTCGCCACCGACACGATCAACTGGCGCTTCCCGGTGGCCGGTTACCGCGCCGACCACATGGCCGTCTCCCCCGACGGCACGAAGGTCGCGGTCTCGGCGTCCACCGCGAACAAGGTGCAGGTGCTGGACATCAACACCGGTAAGGAACTGGGCGAGTTCGCCACCGGTGACAAGCCGCACGAGAACGTCTTCAGCCCCGACGGCAAGTACATCTGGAACATGGCGATCGGCGAGGTCACCACCTCGCTCGACGATCCGATCTGGGACTGGACGAAGGGCGACCGGCACATCACCGTCGCGGACGCCACGACCTACAAGCAGGTCAAGACCATCGACATGCGGGACCGGCTGGACGCGATCGGCCTGACGGACTTCTCGGACGCGGTCCGGCCCGCGGCCTTCACGCCCGACTGGTCGAAGATGTACTTCCAGGTGTCGTTCTTCAACGGCTTCCTGGAGTACGACATCGCCACCGACAAGATCACCCGGGTGAAGACGCTGCCGGCGAACCCGGCGACCAGCACCGACCGCACCACCTGGCTCCTCGACTCGCGCCACCACGGCATCTCGATGAAGCCGGACGGCACCAAGCTGTGCGTCGCCGGGACGATGGACAACTACGCGACGGTCGTGGACCGGGCCACGCTCCAGGAGGGCCCGCTCGTCACCGCGTCCACGCCCTACTGGGCGACCGTGAGCGGCGACGGCAAGGACTGCATCATCTCGGAGGCCGGTGCCGACCAGGTGACGGCCATCGACTTCGGCACCGGTCAGAAGGTGCTCTCCGTCCCGGTGGGCGACCACCCGCAGCGCGTCCGGCTCGGCCATGTGCAGGCCGACTGGACGGGTTCGTCCGGGAGTTGACGGCTCATCATGGACTTCGGCCTCCGGGATGCGCGGCACCCCGGAGGCCGAAGCACTGCTCAGAACTTCGCCGCAACCCAGGCGGCCAGTTCCGCCTTGGCCGCGTTCAGCAGGGTGGAGCTGGGCGAGGTCGCCCCGTTGGTCACCAGCGCGAAGTGCAGCACGCCGGAGTCCGAGTCGGTGAGCAGCAGTCGACGGCTGCCCGTCCCACCCGGTTCCGCCGCCACGCCGACCGGGGTCGAGGACGTGTACGACGGGGGCGCGTAGGACGTGCCCAGGTCGGAGACGACGGTGGTGGACGCGGTCGGGAAGGAGGCCGGGAGGTGCAGGTCGGTCGGTGCGGTGGCGCTGCTGGAGCGCCAGACCTGGACGGCGTACTGGCCGGAGCCGACCAGCGCGGCCACGTTCGGCAGCGAGCTGGGCACCGGGTTCCAGGTCAGGGTCGTGGAACCGTCCCGGGAACGGTCCTCGTAGGTGTAGGCGAGGGTGGAGCCGGAGGTGGCACTCGGGTAGATCCGGTCGAGCAGTCGGGCGTCCTGACGGAGCGTCACGGTACCGGAGTCGGTCAGGTTCACCGCGGACATGTCCTCGTCGTTCCAGGCGTCGCCGGAGGTGAGGACCTTGTCGGGGTTGTCGTTCATCAGCTCGTGGTGGCGGCCGCTGTAGATGTCCCACTGCCACTGGGTGCCGGAGAGGACCGGACCGGAGGACGCCGGGGTCGACCACCAGTTGGCCCCGGAGAGGCGGGAGTCGAGGGCCTGGTACATGGCCTTGTCGACGGTCGGCGCCTTGCCTGCGGTGGTGCCGGCCAGCGGATGCCCGAACTCGCTGACGATCGCCGTGGTCCCGGCGGCCGACGCCCGGTCCCGGACGGTGCCGAAGTCGGTGGAGTACTGGCCGTCGGCGGCGTTGCCCCACATCAGGATGCCGGAGATCGCCTTCTGGTCGTAGAAGTGGGTGTTGAAGACGTAGCGCGAGCCGAGCGTGCCCGCGTCCAGCAGGCCGCCCTCCTCCTTGGTGACGTTGCCGTTCCAGAAGAGGTTCGGTTCGACGAGGGCGGGCTTGCTGCTCCAGCCGGCCGCGTCCATCCGGGCGCGGAACCTCTGGTAGAAGGGCCACAGCCGGTTCTGCTCCCAGGTGCGGGAGGCCTCGCCCGAGTCGTAGGAGCCGGCGTACGGCTCGTTGTACGGGTCGAAGCCGACCACGCCGGCGAACTCGTCGGACGTCAGGTGCTGGGCCAGGTAGGTCATGGTGGTCTGGGCCGTGGCCAGGAAGGCGTCCTGGAGGCCGTAGTTGTTGTGCCAGAAGTCGTACTGGCCTTCCTGGACGGCCGCGTTCTGGGTGATGTTCTGCCCCCAGAGGAAGCAGATGCCGCAGTACTCGGTCGGGTAGTCGCCCAGCGCCACGGCCCATTCGGGAGCGCCGTCGCCCGTGTACCAGCTGCCCGAGTTGAACAGGTAGCGGGAGTACAGGTCCTGGTGGAAGTCGGGGAATACGCGGATGCCGGCGTCCAGGAACGCCTGCATCTGCGCGGTCGCGTTGGCCAGGTAGGTGGTGTCGACCTGGCCCTGGACGGGTTCGGCGTGCGCCCAGGAGAGCAGGAAGCGCACGGCGTTGCCGCCGCCGAGGGCGCGCAGCGCGGTGGCGGACTTCTTCGCGTCGGCGACCGAGGCGAAGGGCAGGCCGCTGTTCTCCTCCAGCTTGGTCTCGCCGGAGACGTTGTAGCCGCGCAGCACGACCTCACGGCCCTGGCCGTCGACGAAACGGCCGTTCTGCACGGTGAGCGCGGTGCCGTCGAACGAGAGGGAGCCGGACGGGGTGGCTGCGGTGGCGGACGGGACGCCCGCCACCGCGAGGAATCCGCAGAGGACAACCAGGACAACGATCAGTCGTGCCCGGATATTCGTCATGTCCATTACAGTCCGGTGATTTCCGGACACAGTCAATACTTCTGACTCACGAGTAAGTTGAGTACCGGTTCGCTCAGCCGGCCACTCGACCGGTCACGTTCAACAGGTACTCCTTACGGCTCAGCGGGTTGTGGTCGGTGCGCGGCCGCTCCGGGACGGGGCCCCGCTCCACCGGCGCGTAGTGGTCGAAGGCGGTCTCCAGCTCGCCCTCGCCCCGGGTCAGCCCCGGCAGCCGCTGCTCCAGTCCGTGCACCCGGGCCGCCGGCACCGCGCCCTCCAGGACCGCGAGCACCCCCTCGGTCCCGGTCCGCTGCGGTACCGCGCCGAGCCCGGCGAGCACCGGAAGCAGCGCGCCCAGCGTGTCCACCGGGGCCTCCAGGCGGAAGCGGTGCATGGGCTCGTGCACCAGGGTGCCGGCCCGCCGCAGCGCCTCGGTGAGCACCAGCGGGGTCAGTCCGCGGAAGTCGTATCCGGTGCTCGACATGCTCTTGTCGAAACCCTGGTGGGCATGGCTCTGCCGGGGCGAGTAGCCGGAGTGGGTCATGGTCACCGTGCAGTCCGGGACACGCCAGCCGTGCAGCCCCTGGCCGAGGGTCTCGCGCACGGTGTCCTCGACGGCCTTGAAGAAGGCGTACGGCATCGAGCCCAGCTCCACCTCCAGACGGAAGCCGACGCCCGCGCCGGGCGGGGCCGGCTCCACCCGCAGGCCGACCGTCGCGAGGAAGGGGTTGCCGTCCTTCTTGTTGAACTCGACGGAGGCCCCGGCGCCGGTGAGCCGTTCGACGCAGATGGTCGTCGACTCCCGGAAGGCCACGTCCAGGCCGTACTCGTCGGCGAGGGTCGCCTGGATCACCTCCTTCTGCACCTCGCCGTAGAGGGAGACGGAGGTCTCCTGCCGTGCCTCGTCGTGCCGGACGTCGATCAGCGGGTCCTGCTCGGCGAGCTGGGTGAGGGCGACGTGCAGGGAGCGCCGGTCGGTGCCCGGCCCGGGAACCACGACGGTCTCCAGGGTCGGGGGCGCGAAGTGGTGCTCGTACGCCCGGCCGGGCGCGCCGAGCGCATCGCCGATCCGGATGCCGCCGAGCCCCCACAGCTTGACGATCCGCCCGGCACCGGCGCTGTCCTGCCGGAGGTCCGTACCGCACTCGAACACGCTGAGCGCGGTGACCCGCCCTTCCGGCCGGCCGGTGGCCGCCCGGCCGGACGCGCCGCGGTCGGCGGCCCGGGTCTCCCCCGTCCCGTGACCGTCCCCGAACAGGACCCGGTCACGGACCGCGAGGCTCCCGGAGAAGAGGCGGGCGTACGCGATCTTCTCGCCCGCCGGGCCCCGCTCCACCTTGAAGACCGAGGCCGACAGCGGCCCGGCCGGGTCTCCGGCGGCGGCCGGGAGCAGCCGCTCGATGCCGGCGACCAGGTCGGGCACGCCGGCACCGGTGACGGCGGAGCCGAAGTACACGGGGTGGACCAGGGACCGCCGGGTCTGCTCGGCGAGGGCGGCGCGCAGCCGGGCGTCGGGGACGCTGCCGTCGAGGTAGGCGGCGAGCAGCGCGTCGTCCCGGTCGGCGAGCGTGTCCAGCGCGGCCGGGCCGAGGCCGGGCAGGAAGCGGGCGGCGCGGGTGCCGAGCGCGGTGGCCCGGCCCATGGGGACGAGCGGCACGGCGAGCCTGCGGGCCAGCTGGGCGAGCACGGCGTCGCCGCGGGCGCCCCGCCGGTCGATCTTGTTGACGAAGACCAGGGTGGGGATGCGCAGCCGCCGCAGGGTCCGCATCAGGACGCGGGTCTGCGCCTGGACGCCCTCCACGGCCGAGATGACGAGCACCGCGCCGTCGAGGACACCGAGAACCCGCTCCACCTCGGCGATGAAGTCCGGGTGCCCCGGGGTGTCGATGAGGTTGACGGTGACGCCGTCGAGGGGGAACGACACGACGGCGGACTTGATGGTGATGCCGCGCTGCCGCTCCAGGGCGAGCGAGTCGGTCGTGGTGCTGCCGTCGTCGACACTGCCGAGCTCGGCGATGACGCCGGCGGTGTGCAGCAGTCGTTCGGTCAGGCTGGTCTTACCTGCGTCGACATGCGCGAGAATTCCGAGATTGAGCAGATGCACCGGTCGTGATGTCCTTCGCCATGGGTGGGATTCCTTCCTCGGTGGACATGCACGCAGTGCGCATCGGTGGTCCTCTCTCCGTGACGTCGGGTGAGGAGCAGTGCAGCAGGACGGCCCCGGCGGCCGCAATCGATTAACGCTCGGCAGGACCCCCGTCCGGCGCTCGACAAGAGCCCGCGCCGCAGCACTCGCCGCCCACTCGACACGGTTCTAGAGTGACCTACATCACGCCGTCTGGCTCAAACTACTCGTTCCCGCCACACGGTCTGGAGGCCACATGACCCACATCAAGGTGACGGTGGACGGCACGCCCTACGAGGACGAGGTGGCGCCCCGTCTGCTGCTGGCCCACTACCTGCGCGACCGTCTCGGCCTGACCGGCACCCCGATCGGCTGCGACACCTCGAACTGCGGCGCGTGCACGGTCGACCTGGACGGGGCGACCGTCAAGAGCTGCTCGGTGCTGGCCGTCCAGGCGGACGGCTGCACGGTGACCACCGTCCAGGGGCTGGCCGAGGACGGACAGTGGACGGCGCTGCAGCGGGCGTTCCACGAGCGGCACGGGCTGCAGTGCGGCTACTGCACCCCCGGGATGATCATGGCGGCCCGGGATCTGCTGCGGGAGAACCCGCACCCGTCCTCCGACGAGGTCCGGGAGGCGCTGGAGGGCAATCTGTGCCGGTGCACCGGCTACCAGAACATCGTCCGCGCGGTGCTCGCCGCCGCCGGACAACCGGACGGGCAGCAGGCCGGACAGCAGGCCCCCTCCGGGCAACAGGTACCCGAGGAGGCCACGGCATGACCGACCAGGCCGTACAAGCCGCCGCACGCGAGATCGGCCGCTCCCGGCTGCGCAAGGAGGACGCCCGGCTGATCACCGGCCAGACCAGCTGGACCGACAACATCCAGGTCGCCGGGCTGCTCCACCTCGCGGTCCTGCGCAGCCCGATGGCACACGCCCGCCTCACCCGCGTCGACGTCTCCGCCGCCCTGGAACGCCCCGGGGTCATCGCCGCGTTCACCGGCGCCGACCTCGCCGAGGGCCTGGGCTCGCTGCCCTGCGCCTGGCCGTTGACCGAGGACATCGTGCTGCCGGACCACCCGCCGATCGCCGTCGACGAGGTCCGCCACGCCGGCGACCCGGTGGCCGTCGTGGTGGCCCGCGACCGGTACGCCGCCGCCGACGCGCTGGAGGCGGTCGAGGTCGACTACGACCCGCTGCCCCCGGTCCTCGGCCTGGAGGCCGCGCTGGCCGACGACGCCCCGCTGGTCCACTCCGACAAGGGCACCAACCGCTGCTACACCTGGCCGCTCGCCACCGGCGAGAGCTTCGAGGCCGTACGGCAGCGCGCCGACGTCACCCTCAAGCGGCGCTACCACCAGCAGCGGCTGATCCCCAACGCCATGGAGCCGCGCGCGGTCGTGGTCACCCCGATCGCCGCCTCCGGCGAGTACACGGTGTACTCCGCGACCCAGATCCCGCACATCCTGCGGATCATGCTGGCCACCGTCACCGGAATCCCCGAGCAGAAGCTCCGGGTGATCGCCCCGGACGTGGGCGGCGGCTTCGGCTCCAAGCTCCAGGTGTACGGCGAGGAGGCCGTCGCGCTCGCCGTCGCCCGCAGACTCGGCCGCCCGGTGAAGTGGACGGAGTCCCGCTCCGAGGGCTACCTCGCCACCCACCACGGCCGCGGCATGATCCAGGACGTCGAGGTCGCCGCCACCCGCGAGGGCAGGCTGCTCGGCCTCAAGGTGGACCTGACCGCCGACATGGGCGCCTACCTGATGCTGGTCACCCCCGGCATCCCGATCCTCGGCGCCTTCATGTACCCGGGGATCTACAAGATGGACGCGTACGACTTCACCTGCACCGGCGTCTTCACCACCCGCACCCCCACCGACGCCTACCGCGGCGCCGGACGCCCCGAAGCGACGTTCGCCATCGAGCGGACCATGGACGAGCTGGCCGCCGAACTCGGCCTGGATCCCGTGGAGTTGCGGCGCCGGAACTGGATCCGGCACGAGGAGTTCCCGTACACCTCGATCGCCGGGCTGACCTACGACACCGGCAACTACGAGGCTGCCACCGAGAAGGCCCTCGCCCTGTTCGGGTACGACGACCTCCGTGCCGAGCAGCAGCAGCGCAACGAACGCGGCGACCCGGTACGCCTCGGCATCGGCGTGTCGACGTACACCGAGATGTGCGGGCTGGCGCCGAGCCGGGTGCTGCGCGATCTCCGGTACGCGGCCGGCGGCTGGGAGGCGGCGAGCATCCGCATGCTGCCCACCGGCAAGGTCGAGGTGGTCACCGGCACCAGTCCGCACGGGCAGGGCCACGAGACCTGCTGGAGCCAGATCGCGGCCGACGTGCTCGGCGTGCCGTTCGAGGACGTCGAGGTGGTGCACGGCGACACCCGGTCCTCCCCGCAGGGCATGGACACCTACGGCTCGCGGTCGCTGGCCGTGGGCGGCGAGGCCGTGCACCGGGCGGCCGTGAAGGTGGTCGAGAAGGCGCGGAAGGTCGCCGCGCACCTGCTGGAGGCAAGCGAGCAGGACCTGGAGTTCACGGACGGCGTGTTCGCCGTGAAGGGCTCCCCTGAGGCGCGGAAGAGCATCCAGGAGATCGCCTTCGAGACGTTCACCAACCACGACCTGCCCGACGGCGTCGAACCGTCCATCAACGCGGAGACGGTGGTCGACCCGGAGAACTTCTCCTACCCGCACGGCACCCACCTGTGCGCGGTCGAGGTCGACACCGAGACCGGGCGGACCCGGATCAGGTCGTACGTCTGCGTGGACGACGTCGGCCATGTCGTCAACCCGATGATCGTCGAGGGCCAGGTGCACGGCGGACTCGCGCAGGGCATCGCGCAGGCGCTGTACGAGGAGGCCGTCTACGACGACGAGGGCAACCTCGTCTCCGGGACCATGGCCGACTACCTCGTACCGTCGGCCGCCGACCTGCCGGACTTCGTCACCGACCGGACGGAGACCCCGGCGGCCTCGAACGCCATGGGCGTCAAGGGGGTCGGCGAGGCCGGGACGATCGCGTCGACGCCCGCGGTGGTCAACGCCGTCGTGGACGCGCTGCGTCCGCTGGGCGTGACGGACGTACGGATGCCCTGCACCCCGGAGCGGGTGTGGCGAGCGGTGAAGGAGGCGTCGGCATGATTCCCCCGGAATTCGAGTACGCCCGTCCGGCCAGCGTCGACGAGGCGGTGCGCGCGCTCGCCGACGCGGGCGAGGAGGCGAAGGTGCTGGCCGGCGGGCAGAGCCTGCTGCCGCTGCTGCGACTGCGGCTCGCCTTCCCGGAGCTGGTCGTGGACGTCGGCCGGATCCCGGAGCTGCGCGGGGTGCGCGAGGACGGCGACACCCTCGTCATCGGCGCGCTCACCACTCACCACGACGTCATCCGCGACCCGTTGGTACGGCGGCACGCCGGGCTGCTGGCTCAGGCCACGGCCACCGTCGCCGACCCCGCCGTACGGCACCGCGGCACCCTCGGCGGCTCGCTCGCGCACGCCGACCCGGCCGGGGACCTGCCCGCCGTGGCGCTCGCCCTGGACGCCGAACTGGTCGCCGAGGGTCCGGGCGGCCGGCGCACCATCCCGGCCGGGGAGTTCTTCGTGGACTACCTGCAGTCGGCGCTCGCGCCCGACGAACTGCTCGTCGAGGTACGGATCCCGAAGACCGACGGCTGGGGCTTCCACTACGAGAAGTTCCAGCGGGTGGCGCAGGCCTGGGCGATCGTCGGGGTCGCGGCGCTGGTGCGGCGCGCCGACGGGCACATCGCCGAGGCGCGCATCGGGCTCACCAACATGGGCTCCACCCCGCTGCGGGCCGGCGCGGCCGAGCAGGCGCTGTCCGGTGCCGACGGCCCGGGGGCCGTGGCCCGGGCCGCCGAGGCCGCGGCCGAGGGCACCCGGCCCGCCCGGGACCTGTCGGCCTCGCCCGACTACCGGGAGCACCTCGCGCGGGTACTGACCAGGCGGGCCGTGCTGGCCGCCGGCGGAACGGGGTGAGTGCAGATTCCCCCGATGGACGACCCGGAACAGGTGGGGGCCCGCCTGGCGGAGACGGGCTACCTCGTCGACGAGGGGCTGTCCGTCACCTGCTTCCTGGCCCTCAGACTGCACCGGCCGCTGTTCTGCGAGGGTGACGCCGGCGTGGGCAAGACCGCGCTCGCCGCCGCCCTCGCCGAGGCGCTGGGCGCACCGCTGATCCGGCTCCAGTGCCACGAGGGCATCGACGCCTCCCAGGCCCTGTACGACTGGGACTTCCCGCGCCAGCTGCTGCATCTGCGGGCCGCCGAGGCGGCGGGCGTGCAGGACGCGGACCGGCTGGAGAGCGAACTGTACGACCGGCGCTTCCTGATCGCCCGGCCCCTGCTGCTGGCGCTCCAGCAGCATCCGTCGGTGCTGCTGGTCGACGAGATCGACCGGGCCGACGACGAGTTCGAGGCGTTCCTCCTCGAGCTGCTGTCCGAGTACTCGGTGACGATCCCGGAGCTGGGCACGCTGCGGGCCGAGGAGCCGCCGGTGGTGGTCCTGACCTCGAACCGGACCCGCGAGGTGCACGACGCGCTGAAGCGGCGGTGCCTCTACCACTGGTTCGACCACCCCTCCTTCGCCCGCGAACTGGCCATCGTGCGCAGCCGGTTGCCGCAGGTCTCGGCCCGCCTCGCCGAGCAGGTCACGACCCTGGTGCAGGCGCTGCGCGGCGCGGACCTGGTCAAACCACCGGGGGTGGCCGAGACGCTGGACTGGGCGGAGGCGCTGGACGCGCTGGGGGCGAGCGAGGTGGACGCGGACCTGGCCGTGGCGACGCTGGGTTCGGTGCTGAAGTACCGGGAGGACACGGAGCGGGCGCGGGGGCTCGATCTCTCGGCGGTCCTCGCGGCCCGGGGCGGGTGAGCGGGCATGGGCGCGGCGCCGTCGAGGACCGCCGGGGTGCCGGCGGATGCCGTACTGCTCGGTTTCGTACGGGCGTTGCGGGCGGCGGGGGTGGATGCGAGCGCCGAGCGCGGGTACGCGTTCCTGCGCGCCGTGGCCGCGCTGCGGCCGGGGCTGCGCTCGGACGTGTACTGGGCGGGGCGGGCCACGCTGTGCGGCGGCCACGACGACCTGGAGCGGTACGAGCGGGTGTTCGCGGCCTACTTCGGGCCGGTCGGCGCACCACCCGTCCGGCAGCCGGTGCGGACCGCTCCCCCGCCGCGGCTGCGGCTCGTCGCACGGGAGGCGGCCGGCGCACCCCGCTCCGCCGGCGGGAGCGAGCCGCCGGGCCCGCCCACCGCCGCCCTGGCCAGCTCCTCCGAAGTCCTGCGGCACCGCGACGTCACCGAACTGGACCCCGCCGAACGGGACCAACTGCGCCGTCTGCTGGCCGCGTTCACGCTGGAGGGGCAGACCAGGCGCTCGGCGCGGCGCCGGCCCGCCCGGCGCGGTCAGGTCGATCCGCGGCGCACAGTACGGGAGCTGCTGCGGCGCGGCGGGGAGCCGGCCCTGCTGCGGCGGCACGCGCGGGTGGCACGACCACGCCGGGTGGTGCTGCTCGTCGACGTGAGCGGTTCGATGGGGCCGTACGCCGACGCGCTGCTGCGGTTCGCGCACGCGGCGGTGCGCACGGGCCGCACGGAGGTGTTCACCGTCGGTACCCGGCTGACCCGGGTGACCCGCGAACTGTCGCACCGGGACCCCGATCTGGCGATGGCGGAGGTCGCGGCGGCCGTGCCCGACTGGCGCGGCGGCACCCGACTCGGCGAGCTGCTGCGCGAGTTCCTCAACCGGTGGGGGCAGCGCGGCATGGCGCGGGGCGCGATCGTCGTCCTGCTCTCGGACGGCTGGGAGCGCGGCGATCCGGAGCTGCTCGGGCAGCAGATGCGCCGGCTGCACGGCCTGGCGCACCAGGTGGTCTGGGCGAACCCCCGCAAGGCCCGGCCCGGTTACGCACCGCTGGCGGCCGGGATGGCGGCGGCGCTGCCCAGCGTCGACTCCTTCGTCGCCGGGCACAGCCTGGCCGCTCTCGAGCGGCTCGCCGCAGTGGTGCGGGGCGCCCAGGACGGTGCTGCGCCGGGGAAGGGAGCGGACGGTGCGTGAGATTCTGCCGACGCTGGCCGGCTGGCACGCGGCCGGGATCCCGTTCGGCCTGGCCACGGTGGTGGCGGTCAGCCGCAGCGCGCCGCGCGGACCCGGTGCGGCCATGGCCGTGGGTCCGGACGACGAGGTGGTGGGCAGCGTGTCCGGCGGCTGTGTCGAGGGCGCCGTCTTCGAGCTGGCGCAGGAGGTCGTCGCGACCGGCGAGCCGTCGCTGCAGACCTTCGGCTACAGCGACGAGGACGCGTTCGCGGTCGGGCTGACCTGCGGCGGCGAGATCACCCTGCTGGTCCGGCCGGTGACCGCGGACTCCGACCCGGAGTTCGGCGCGGTCGCCGCGTCGGTCGCGGAGGGCGAGCCGGTGACCGTGGCCACGGTGGTGGACGGCCCCGCACCGCGGGGGGCCACGCTCGCCGTCTGGCCGGACCGGGCGGCCGGCTCCCTCGGCACCACCGGCCTCGACGTCGCCGTCACCGCCGACGCGCGCGGCGAACTCGCGCTCGGCGCCTCGGTCCTGAGGCACTACGGCCCGCACGGCGAACGCCGCGAGGACACGGTCACCGTGTTCCTCCAGTCGTTCGCACCGCCGCCCCGGATGCTGGTCTTCGGCGCGATCGACTACGCGGCCGCGGTGGCCCGGATCGGCGACTTCCTCGGCTACCGGGTCACCGTGTGCGACGCCCGCCCGGTCTTCGCCACCCCGAAGCGCTTCCCCGCGGCCGTCGAGGTCGTCGTCGACTGGCCGCACCGCTACCTGAGCGGCACGGACACCGACGACCGCACGGTGATCTGCGTCCTCACCCACGACCCGAAGTTCGACGTGCCGCTGCTGGAGGAGGCGCTGCGCCGGCCGGCCGCCTACATCGGCGCGATGGGCAGCCGCAGGACCCACGGCGAGCGGCGCGCACGGCTGGCCGAGGCCGGTCTCACCGAGGCCGAACTGTCCCGGCTGCGCTCGCCGTTGGGCCTCGACCTCGGCGCCCGTACCCCGGAGGAGGTCGCGGTGTCCGTCGCCGCCGAGATCGTCGCCCTGCGCTGGGGCGGCAGCGGCGCGCCCCTGGCCACGACCACCGGCGCCATCCACGCACCCGCCGTCCACTGACCGGGCCGGCCGTCAGGAGGAGTGAGTCATGGAACTGCACCACGAGTTCGGCGTCCCCGTCCCGGTCGACGAGGCCTGGCACGCGCTCCTCGACATCGAGCGGGTCGCGCCGTGCCTGCCGGGCGCGGTGGTCGAGGACTACGACGGCCGGACGGTGACCGGTTCGGTGAAGGTCAGGGTCGGCCCGGTCACGGTGACCTACCGGGGCACGGCGGTCTTCGAGGAGCAGGACGGGGCGGCGCACCGGATGGTGCTGGTGGCGAACGGCCGGGAGACCCGCGGGCAGGGCACCGCCCGGGCAACGGTCACCGCGACACTCGCCGAACGCGACGGCGGTACCGCGGTGTCGGTCCGTACCGACCTCACGGTGACCGGCCGTCCCGCGCAGTTCGGGCGCGGGGTGCTGTCGGAGGTCGGCGACCGGCTGGTGGGGCAGTTCGCGGACTGCCTGGCGGAACGGCTGGCCGAGCGGGTGCCCGGCCCCGGCGGCGAACCGGAGCCGCCGGGCGAGGACTTCGGGGAGGCCGTACCGGCGCAGCCGCTCGACCTGCTGCGTACGGCCGGGGTGCCGGTGGCCAAGCGGGCCGCCGCGGTGGCCGCCGTGCTCGCCGTGCTCACGGTGGCGGCGGCACGGCTGCGCCGGCGCCTTCGGCGGCATCGCGCAGGCCACCGGTGACTGTTCCGTCCGCCGAACACTATGAACACAACGCCCGGGCCATGGTTCCGGTCCCGGACCGCTCCCTAGCATCGCCGCGGACGGCGCGACGAAGCGCCGACGAGGACAGGGAGCCGCGCCTTGGACAGGTCGAGAACCCCCGCACGGGTCCGCCGGACGAGCCGCCACCGGCGTACCGGACTGCTCGCCTCGCTGGCGGCGGCGCTCACCGCCGCCTTCGCCGGCGCCCCTCCCGCACAGGCGGAGACCCCACCGCCGGCCGCCGTCTCCTGCCCGGCCGAACTCGACGGCAGGGCCACCTGCTACACCGGCCAGGACGCCAACGGCGCCTACTACGCCATCGCCGTCCCCGAGCACTGGAACGGCTCCCTGGTCGTGCACGCCCACGGCGGCCCCGACCTCGGCACCGGCTCGGACCCGGCCCGCAGCGTCGACGACCTGGCCCGCTGGTCGGTGATGGTGAAGGAGGGGTACGCCTGGGCCGGTTCGTCGTACCGCAGGGGCGGTTACGGCACCCGCATGGCCGCCGAGGACACCGAGAACGTGCGCCGGCTGTTCGTCGCGAACTTCGGGAAGCCGCGGCGGACTTATGTGCACGGCCAGTCCTGGGGCGGGGACGTCGCCGCCAAGGTCGTCGAGGTGTACGGCAGGCGGGGCGGACCGTACGACGGGGCGCTGCTCACCAGCGGTGTCCTCGGCGGCGGGTCCCGGGGGTACGACTACCGCGTCGACCTCCGCGTCGTCTACCAGTACTACTGCCAGAACATGCCCCGGCCGACCGAACCCCAGTACCCGCTGTGGCAGGGGCTGCGCGCGGACTCGACGCTGACGACGGCCGGACTGCGCGCCCGGCTCCAGGAGTGCACGGGCTACGCCTCGGCCCCGCAGGACCGCACCGCCCTCCAGCAGCGCAACCTCGACGACATCCTCGCCGTCACCGGCGTCCCCGAGCGCACCCTGGAGTCGCATCTGCGGTTCGCGGTCTTCACGTTCCGGGACATCGTGATCGGCCGGCTCAGCGGTCGTAACCCGTTCTCGAACCTGGGTGTCCGGTACTCGGGGTCGCACGACGACGCGGCGCTCAACGCCGGGGTCGAGCGGTTCGGCGCCGATCCGACGGCGGTGCGCGACCTGTCCTACGACAGCGATCTCACCGGCAAGGTGTCGATCCCGGTGCTCACGCTGCACGCGATCGACGATCCGACGGCGTTCGTGGAGCACGAGGCGGCCTACCGGGCCACCCTGCGCGGCGCGCACCAGGACCGGTACCTCGTGCAGACGTTCACCCACGAGTCCGAGCACAGTGCGCTGAGCGACGCGGAGTACGCCGACTCCATTGCGGCACTGGATGGTTGGGTGCGCACGGGCCGGAAGCCGACGCCCGGGACGATCGCGGACTCGTGCGCCGCGTTCGACCGGACCTACGCCACGGGCTGCTTCTACGACCCGGACTTCCACCCCGCCTCCTATGCCTCCCGGGTCCGGCCGCGGCCGGGCGGGCTGCACTGGCCCGCCATGACGGCGGCGCAGGAGAAGCGGTGGAGCAGGATCGCCGGGGTCGGGATCGCGCCCTGACGGAACGCCTCAGCGTGGCGGCAGCCGGTGCAGGGTCACCTCGGTGAGCGCGCCGTCCGCGGCGGTCGCGGTGAGGTAGGTGCAGTGGGGCTGGCGGCGGCGGTCGGTCGGGGAGCCGGGGTTGAGCAGCCGCAGGCCGCCCGGGGCCGTGGTGTCCCACGGGATGTGGCTGTGCCCGAAGACCAGGACGTCCAGGTCCGGGAAGCGGGCGGCACAGCGGACCTCGCGGCCCTGGGCGGGGCCGGTCTCGTGGATCACCCCGAAGCGCAGGCCGCCCAGGTTCGCGTAGGCCACCTCGGGAAGCCGGGCGCGCAGGCCGGGGCCGTCGTTGTTGCCGTACACCCCGATGAGGCGACGGCTGCGGCTCTCCAGCAGGTCGAGGGTGGCCTCGTCGACCCAGTCGCCGGCGTGCAGGACGACGTCCGCGCGCGGCAGCTCGGCGAGGAGCCGGTCCGGGAGCCGCTTGGCGCGCAGCGGGAGGTGCGTGTCGGAGATCAGGAGCAGGCGCACCCGGCCAGCGTAGGCCAGCTGACCCCGCCGAGATCCTCAGCCCAGACTTAACAGTCTTGACTGAGCAGTCTCGACTGGACAGTCTCGGCTGACGGTTCTACGGTGGGCGCATGGCAGAGATCTCCGACTCCGCGACCCGCACGGCACGCGACCTGCGCGTGATGTTCAGCAGGATGCGCCGCCGTATCCGGGAGGTCGCCCAGGACGCGGACCTCACCCCGTCGCAGGAGTCGGCCCTCACCCTGGTGTCGAAGCACGGCGCGGCCACGGCCAGTGCGCTGGCCTCCGCCGAAGGGGTGCGGCCGCAGTCGATGGCGGCCACCCTGGCCGCGCTCGACCAGCAGGGCCTGATCCGCCGCAGCCCCGACCCGACCGACGGCCGCCGCCAGCTGGTCACCCTGACCGAGGCCGGCCAGGCCCGCGTCGAGGGCAACCGGCAGGCACGCGACGAGTGGCTGGCCCGCGCCTTCCAGGAGCGGTACACCGAGGACGAGCGCCAGGTCCTCCTCACCGCGATCGAGCTGCTGGAACGGCTGTCGCGCCCGTGACACCGAGGGTCGCCGCGGACCCCCGCGAGGACACCCGCGCGGCCCCTGCCCGGCCGCTCCCCGGCCCGGCTCACCCCGGAATCCCGTCAAGCCCCCCCGAAAGGCCTGATCCATCCCATGTCCCTGAGCACGCTCGACCCGCGCACCGCCCTTGTCGTCATCGATCTCCAGCAGGGCATCGTGGCCATGCCCACCCAGCCGTACACCGGCCCCGAGGTGGTGGCCCGCGCGGTGGAGCTCGCCGACGCCTTCCGCGCCCAGGACCTGCCGGTGGTCCTGGTCCGGGTCTCCTTCGCCGCCGACTTCGCCGACGCCGTCCCGGGCCGCACCGAGCGCCAGGCGCGCGGCCTCGCCTTCCCGGAGGGCTGGGACGTGGTCGTCGACGAGCTCTCCGGCCACGACGGCGACATCCATGTCACCAAGCACAACTGGAGCGCCTTCCACGGCACCGGTCTCGACGTCCAGCTGCGCCGCCGGGGCGTCACCCAGATCGTGCTGACCGGCATCGCCACCAGCGTCGGCGTGGAGTCCACCGCCCGCGACGCCTATGCGCACGGCTACCACGTGACCCTCGCCACCGACGCCATGGCCGACGCCGACCCCGAGGCCCACCGGGGCAGCGTCGAGCGGATCTTCCCGCGGCTCGGCGAGTCCGGCAGCACGGCGGAGGTTCTTGAGCTGCTCGCCAGGACCCACGGCTGAGGCCACCGCCGAGGCCACCGCGCACACTACGTCCGACCAGCCCTTCTGATGCACGGATGACTCTTCACAACCCGGTCTTACCCGGAGGTGGGACACGCCTGTGGACAGGGCCGGGTTAGCATTCGGCCACAAGTAGGTGCCGTCCAGGCAAATGGGCGGCTTATCCAGGGGGCTAGGAAACCGGATGCCGGTCAAAGTCAGTGTTGTCGTCCCTGTGTACAACCCGGGGCCCTATATCGAGGACTGCATCGCCTCGGTGCTGCGGCAGTCGCTGCCGCGCGACGAGTACGAAGTGATCTTCGTGGACGACGGGTCCAGCGACGAGACACCGGCCCGGCTCGACGCGGTCGCCGCCGAGCACCCGCACGTGCACGTCATCCACCAGGAGCCCTCCGGCTGGTCCGGCAAGCCCCGCAACGTGGGCATCGCCGCGTCCAAGGGCGAGTTCGTGATGTTCGTCGACAACGACGACTTCCTGGGCGACGAGGCCCTGGAGCGGATGTACAACTACGGCGTCGAGAACGAGGCCGACCTGATCATCGGCAAGATGGCCGGCAAGGGCCGCCCGGTGCCGGTCGAGCTGTTCCGCCGCAACCACCCGCGGGCCACCGTCGAGAACGCCCCGCTGATGGACAGCCTGACCCCGCACAAGATGCTGCGCCGGTCCTTCCTGGACCGCATCGGGCTGCGCTTCCCCGAGGGCCGCAGGCGGCTGGAGGACCACGTCTTCGTCGCCGAGGCGTACCTGCGCGCGTCGAACATCTCCGTGCTCAGCGACTACGTCTGCTACTACCACCTCAAGCGGGACGACGCCTCCAACGCCGGTTTCCAGCGCTTCGACCCGGTCGGCTACTTCGGGAACCTCCGTGAGGCCCTCGACATCGTCGAGCGCTACACCGAACCCGGCCACACCCGCGACCTGATGTTCCGCCGCTGGCTGCGCAGCGAGATGGGCGAGCGGCTGCGCGGCAAGCGGTTCCTGAAGCTGCCGGACGACTACCGCAGGGAGCTCTTCGACGAGATCCACAAGGTGATCGCCGAGCGCATGGGCCCCTCCGTGTTCGCCCTCCTTGAGCCGGCCCACCGGGTGGTCACCGAGCTGGCCGGCGCCGGCCGCTACGAGGACGTGCTCGCCGTCGCCGAGTGGGAGGCGGCCATCGCCCCCTCGACGGCCGCGGGGAGCGTCACCTGGGACGGCGACGCCCTGAAGATCGGGTTCAGCGCCGAGTACGCCGTCGACGGCGCGCCCAAGACCTACCCGGCCGACACCTCGGGCGCCGAGCCCGAGGGCCCGGCCGCCTCGGCCGCGGACGCGATCGCCCGGCTGGAGCGCGGCACCGCCGCCCGCTTCGCGCGCGCCAGGGTCGACCTGATGATGCGCGAGCGCGAGACGCACGCCCAGTTCTTCCAGCCGGTCGAGTTCACCCGCGAGACCCTCCCCGTCGAGGGCGAGCCGGACCGCGTCCGCCTGGTCGTGAACGCCACCGCCACCGTGGACCCGGCCACCGCCGCCAGCGGCGCCCCGCTGCCGCCCGGGCTGTGGGACGCGTTCGTCCGCCTGACGATCGGCGGCTGGACCCGGGAGCACCGGCTGTTCCCGGTGTCGAAGGACCCGCTGCCCGCACTGCCCGTCCCGGGCGTCGTCGGCGGCCACCGGGTGCTGCCGTACTGGACGGTCAAGAACAACTTCGCCCTGGACATCGACCAGGCGGGCAAGCGGCTCGGCTTCGGCGAGTTCAAGCCCGCGGACTTCACCGTCGCCGGCGACCGGTTGCGCGCGGTGCTGCCGTTCCACGTCACCGGCGACGTGAAGGCGGCGGTCCGGCTGACCGGTCCGAAGCCCGCCGCCGAGGTGCTGGAGGTGCCGGCCACGCTGTCGCCCGCCGAGGGCGGCCACGCCGTGCTGGACGCCCCGCTGCCGGTGCGGTCGCTGCAGCAGGGCGGCTGGCGTCTCGCCCTGTGCCTGGTCGCGGACGCCACCGAGCCGCGCTTCTTCACGCTGCCGCTCGTCGTCCGCAACTCCCCCGAGGGCCTGAAGGTCGCCAAGCCGACCCCGAAGAAGCCCAGGGCCGCCGCCGCACCCCGGCCGAAGCCGCGGCCGGGTATCGCCCGCCGCCTGGCCCGCAAGCTCCCGCTGCCGGTGCGCCGCGCGCTGGTCAGGGCGCTGGTCAGGGGCCGGAAGCCCGCACGACAGGAAGGCAAGTAAGAACCGTGCGACCGCTGAGCATCGAAGGCGCCTGGGTCCAGGAGCCCAAGGTCTTCCCCGACGACCGGGGCAGCTTCCACGAGTGGTTCAGGGCCGGGGAGTTCCGTGAGGCCCTCGGCTACGACCTCGACCTCGCGCAGGCCAACTGCTCGGTCTCCCGGCGCGGTGTGCTGCGTGGCATCCACTTCGCCGACGTGCCGCCGAGCCAGTCCAAGTACGTCAAGTGCGTGCGCGGGGCCGTGCTGGACGTGATCGTGGACATCCGGGTCGGCTCCCCCACGTTCGGCAACTGGGAGGCGGTGCGGCTGGACGACGAGAACCGGCACGCCGTGTTCCTGTCGGAGGGCCTGGGCCACGCGTTCATGGCGCTGACCGACGACGCCACCGTGGTGTACCTGTGCTCGGCCGGGTACGCGCCCGGCCGTGAGCACGGGATCAACCCGCTCGACCCCGCCCTCGGCATCGAGTGGCCCGAGGGCCTGGAGCCGGTGCTGTCCGAGAAGGACGCCGAGGCGCCGTCGCTGGCCGAGGCGGCGGAGTCCGGGCTGCTGCCGTCGTACGCGGACTGCGTGGCCTACTACGAGCAGTTGCGCGGCTGACGACCGCGCCGGGGAGCCGGGCCGTGGCCCGGCTCCCCGGTGGGTGGTGCGGTGTCAGGACTTCGCGTAGCGCTGCTTCAGTGCGCTGCGCTTGTTGCTGCCCTCGGCATTCCGGCCTTTTTCGATGATCACCAGGTTGTGGTAGAAGTGCACGCCGACGACATTGAGGTCCGTGTACGACGGCTGGTAGTTCTCGGTCACGAATTCCTCGTAATTCAGCCCGTCCGTCAGCCGCTTCAGCATCCCCATACTGGTGTGCGCGGCGTCGAGGTCCTCGCTGCCCTGCCATTCGGGCCAGTACGAGGACTGCGTGTCCTCGACGATGTAGATGCCACCGTCCTTGAGACGCGGGAAGAGCGTGGCGAAGGTCGTGAGCACATGCGGACTGCGGTGACTTCCGTCGTCGATGATGACGTCCAGCTCACCGATCTTGTCGGCGATCGAGTTCAGCGACGACGGGTCCGACTGGTCACCGATGAACGTCGTGATGCGGTCCTCGTCGACAAATGACTTGTCCTGGATGTCCATTCCGAAAATCTGCGCCTTCGGGAAGAACTGCTTCCACATCCGCAGGGAAGCACCACCCTGACCTGGCCTGTTGTAGCCGCCGATGCCGATTTCCAGCAGGTTGAAGGACTCGTTCCTCAGGTGTCCGAGGTGGCGCTGGTAGTGCTGGGTGTAGCGGTGTATTCCCCACTTGTCCGTCTTGAAGTGCTGGGCGAGTTTGTTGAGATCGCCGGAGATCGCGTCCAGCCCTGTCGGCTTGGCCGGCTGGGCCGGCCGCGCGGACAACCGCCGCTTCAGTCGTCGCAGGACCCGCACATTCTTCTCACCCAGTACGGACTTCACGGTCGCTCGCATCGACATCGCGGGACAAATCCTTTCCCTACCCGACCCACAAGACATTCAAAGCATCATCGTAGTGACGTGGGGCACTCCACAAGGGGCGAACACGGCGTCCTGTGAAAAAGACCGGCGGGCTCCGGTATTTCCGAACGCCGCAGGGCGGCCGACCTGCTCGGTGAGCGGTCGGCCGCCCTGCGGCGCATCGGTGCGAAGTGCCTTATGCGGGTATCTCCTTGCGGATGAGCGGCAGCCCCTCCTCAAGGGCCTGCCGCCAGTCCCGCAGCGGCTCCAGACCCACCTCGGCCCACCGGTCGTGCCCGAGGGCGCTGTAGGCGGGGCGGGGTGCCGGGCGGACGAACGCCTCGCTGGTGGTGGGGCGCACCCGCTCCGGGTCGGCGCCGAGCAGCCGGAACACCTCCCGGGCCAGCTCGCACCAGGTGGCCGCACCGGAGTTGGTGCCGTGGAACACGCCGTGCGCGCGCCCGTCCCGGCCGAGGCGGGGGCCCAGGTCGGCGATCCGGGCGGCCAGGTCGGCGCTCCAGGTGGGCTGGCCGCGCTGGTCGTCGACGACGTCGAGGGTGTCCCGGCGGGACTCCAGCTCGATCATCGTGCGCACGAAGTTCTTCCCGTGCGTGCCGTACAGCCAGGCCGTGCGGACCACCGCGCTGGCGCCCGGCAGCTCCGCCAGGACGGCCCGCTCGCCCGCGAGCTTGGTGCGCCCGTAGGCGGTGCGCGGGTCCGTCGGATGGTCCTCGGGATACGGGCTGGTGCGGGCCGCGCCGTCGAAGACGTAGTCCGTCGAGACGTGGACGAGGCGGGCGCCGTGCCGGGCGGCGGCACGGGCCAGCAGGCGCGGCCCCTCGCCGTTGATCAGCAGAGCCCGCTCCTCGTCGGTCTCGGCGTCGTCGACGGCCGTGTACGCGGCGCAGTTCACCACCAGGTCGGGCTGGTGCCCGGCGACTGCGGACTCCACCGAGTCGGCGCTGGTGATGTCGAGGTCGGCGCGGCCGAGGGCCACGACCTCCGCACCCCGGCGGGTGAGTTCCTCGACCACGTCGTGGCCGAGCATGCCGCCCGCTCCGGCGACGAGCCACTTCATCAGTGCTTCCCCTGCTCCTTGCGGGACTCCAGGGCGGCGCGCTCCTTGAGCGGCTCCCACCAGTCCCGGTTGTCGCGGTACCAGGCGACGGTGTCGGCGAGGCCGGAGGTGAAGTCGTGCTTGGGGGTGTAGCCCAGCTCGTCGTGGATCTTGCTCCAGTCGACGGAGTAGCGCTGGTCGTGGCCCTTGCGATCGGCGACGCGGTCGACGCGGTCCCAGTCGGCGCCGCAGGCGTCCAGGAGCAGCCCGGTGAGCTCCTTGTTGCTGAGCTCGGTGCCGCCGCCGATGTTGTAGACCTCGCCGGGACGGCCGCCGGTGCGGACCAGGTCGATGCCCTGGCAGTGGTCCTCGACGTGCAGCCAGTCGCGGACGTTGCTGCCGTCGCCGTACAGGGGCACGTTCCTGCCGTCGAGGAGGTTGCTCACGAAGAGCGGGATGACCTTCTCGGGGAACTGGTGCGGCCCGTAGTTGTTGGAGCAGCGGGTGACGCGGACGTCCAGGCCGTGGGTGCGGTGGAAGGCCAGCGCGAGCAGGTCCGAGGAGGCCTTGGAGGCGGAGTACGGCGAGTTCGGCTGGAGCGGGTGGCTCTCGGGCCAGGAGCCGGTCTCGATGGAGCCGTAGACCTCGTCGGTGGAGACGTGCACGAACGGTCCGACACCGTGCCGCAGGGCCGCGTCCAGGAGGGTCTGGGTGCCGACCACGTTGGTGCGGACGAACGCGCCGGCGCCGTCGATGGAGCGGTCGACGTGCGACTCTGCCGCGAAGTGCACGACCTGGTCGGCCTCCGCCATGAGCCTGTCGACCAGCTCGGCGTCGCAGATGTCGCCCTGCACGAAGGTCAGGCGGGGGTGCGACGCGGGCAGGTTCGTCAGCGTGCCCGCGTAGGTGAGCTTGTCCAGCACGGTGATGTGCGGCGCGTCGGGCGCGTCGGCGGCGAGCAGGCCGCGGACGTACGTGGAGCCGATGAAGCCGGCGGCGCCGGTGACGAGGAGGTTCATGAACGGATCTGCACCTTGCTGTGGTCTCCGAGAACGAGGCGGTGGGCGCTGGGGGTGCCGGTCGCCGGGGTCACCTCGACATGCCGGCCGATCAGCGAGGACTCGATCCTGCCCACCCCGTCGATGGAGGAGTCCCGCAGCACTATGGAGAACTCCAGCTCGCTCTCGGTGATCCGGCAGTTCTCGGCGATCGACGTGAAGGGGCCCACGTAGGAGTCGCCGACGACGGTCCCGGCGCCGATCACGACCGGGCCGACGATCCGGGAGTTGCTGACGCGCGCACCGGCCTCGACGACCACGCGGCCGACGATCTGGCTGGTCTCGTCGACCTCGCCGTCGATGCGCGGCTCCTGGGCCTCCAGGACGGTCCGGTTGACCTCCAGCATGTCGACGACGTTGCCGGTGTCCTTCCAGTAGCCCTTAATCACCGTGGAGCGCACGTCGGCGCGCTGGTCGATGAGGTGCTGGATGGCGTGGGTGATCTCCAGCTCGCCGCGCCAGGACGGCTTGATGGCGCGCACGGCGTCGTGGATGGCGGGCGTGAAGAGGTAGACGCCGACCAGGGCGAGGTCGCTCTTGGGCTCCTGCGGCTTCTCCTCCAGGCCGACCACCTGGCCGTCGGCGTCCAGCTCGGCGACACCGAAGGCGCGCGGGTTGGGCACGTGGGTGAGGAGGATCTGGGCGTCGGGGCGGGTCTCGCGGAACTCGTCGACCAGTCCGCTGATGCCGCCGACGATGAAGTTGTCGCCGAGGTACATGACGAAGTCGTCGTCGCCGAGGAACTCGTGCGCGATCAGGACCGCGTGGGCCAGGCCCAGCGGGCGCTCCTGCGGGATGTAGGTGACGTCCAGGCCGAACTTCGACCCGTCGCCGACCGCCTCCTCGATCTCGGCGGCGGTGTCGCCGACGATCATCCCGACCTCGGTGACGCCCGCGGCGGCAAGGGATTCGAGCCCGTAGAACAGCACGGGTTTGTTCGCCACCGGTACGAGCTGTTTCGCCGATGTGTGGGTGATCGGCCGCAGCCGGGTTCCGGCACCGCCGGAGAGCACCAAAGCCTTCATTCGCTACACCTTATAGGTGAACATCCGATTGAGACGTTCTTCTGTTTTCCTGATGGGTTACGACAGTATGGCTCTGATGCGGACGCCACATGACCGCGAGGTGCCCCTGCAGTGGGCATCCAGCCCGGTTTGTCCCATGGTTAAGGAATGGTTCAAGAGCTCTCCGGCCGGGCCGCCGCGCGTTCCACCGCCGCCTCGATCTCGGCCCGCGACCGGCCCTCGTCCCGGGCGTACTCGTTCACCGCGGTCAGTTCGTCGCGGGCCAGGTCGCGCCAGGCGCGCAGGGCGGTCTCGTAGGTCTCCGACTGGGCGCCGCCGGGCTGCTGCCGGGCCGGTGGCCCGTAGGTGTCCCGCAGTTCCAGGACCGTGTCGTGGGCCGCGTCGGCCGCGCGGTGCTTCGCCACGAGTTCTTCGAAGGTGTGTGCCACGTAAGGACACTAAGGAGGGTCGGCCCGCGCCGCCTGTCGAGAGCGGGGGCCGGCGGGGTTCAGTCCTCCAGCACGAGGTCCGCCCACACCTGCTTGCCGCCGCTGGCCGGCACCGTCCCCCAGGCCACCGCCATGGCCTCCACCAGGAGGATGCCGCGCCCGCCGGTGGCCTCCCAGCCGATGTTGGTGGGCTTCACCGGGCTGCGCGGCGAGGCGTCGGCGACGGCGATCCGCAGCCGGTGGTCGACCAGGGTCAGGTCGAGCCGGACCGGTCCGTCGGTGTGGATGAGGGCGTTGGTGACGAGTTCGGAGACCACCAGCAGGGCGGTGTCCATCGACTCGTCGGTCACACCCCAGGAGCGCAGCACCCGGCGGCTGAAGCGGCGGGCGTGCCGGGCGGCCTCGGGGACCCGCCACACCGTCCAGCTCTCGCGCAGCGGGCGGACGGCCATCCCGTCGTAGCGCATCAGCAGCAGGGCGACGTCGTCGGCGCGGTGTGCGTTGCCGAGCAGAGCGTCGGCGGCCAGGCCCAGCTGGGCGGGGTCGGTGCCGGCGAGGTCGCGGGCGAAGCGCTCCATGCCGTCGTCGATGTCGGCGTCGGGTGACTCGACCATGCCGTCGGTGGTGAGCGCGAGCACGGTGCCGGGGCGCAGGCTGAGCTGGGTCATCGGGAACTCGGTCTGGCCGAGCACGCCGAGCGGGGGGCCGCCCTCGGTCTCGGTGATCAGCGTGGCGCCGTCCGGGTGGCGCAGGACGGGCGGCAGGTGTCCGGCGCGCACGCACCAGGCGGTGCCGTCCTCCATGTCGACGTCGACGTAGCAGCAGGTGGCGAAGAGGTCGCTCTCCATGTCCAGGAGGAGCCGGTTGGCGTGCGAGACGACGACGTCGGGGGTGTGGCCCTCGGCGGCGTAGGCGCGCAGGGCGGTGCGCATCTGGCCCATCAGGGCGGCGGCGCTCGCGTTGTGGCCCTGGACGTCGCCGATGACGAGGGCCACGTGGTTGTCGGTCAGCGGGATCACGTCGTACCAGTCGCCGCCGACCTCCAGGCCGACGGTGGTGGGCAGGTAGCGGGCGACGGCCTCGCCGCCGGGCAGGTCGGGCAGCCGGCGCGGCAGGAGGGCGCGCTGGAGCATCCCGACGAGCTCGTGCTCGGCGTCGAAGGAGTGGGCGCGCATCAGGGCCTCGCCGGCGAGGCCGGCGGAGGCGGTGAGCAGGGCGCGTTCGTCGGGGCCGAAGTCGTGCGGGCTGTCCCAGCCGATCAGGCAGGCGCCGGCCATCCGGCCGCCGGCGGGCAGCGGAAGGATGGCGAGGCCGCCGGGGCCGACCTCGGCGAGCGCGGGTTCCAGGGCGGCGCCCGCGGGCCAGATCTGGGCCCGGCCCTCGCGCAGTGCGGTGGCGAGGGTGGGCATGGCGCGCACGGGTGCGTCGGGCCATTCGGTGCGCCACTCCCTGCGCCAGAGTTCGGGCCAGCACTCGGCGTCGGGCGGGTCGAGGACGATGACGACCAGGCGCTCGTTCTCCAGCTCGGCCAGGGCGATCCGGTCCGCCTTGAGCGGCGCGCGCAGGGCGGTGACCACGGCCTGGCTGACGTCCTTGACGGTGCCGGCGGTGGCCAGGGCGGCGGCCAGCTGCTGCACGCGGGCCACGTCGGTGACGTCCGAGCGGAGCGTGGAGGCGTCGGCGACGGTGCCGGCCAGCCGGGCCGGGCGCCCCTCGCCGCCGGGGACCAGCCGGCCGCGCAGCCGCAGCCACTTGGGCGGGCCCGAGGGCTGCAGGATCCGGAACTCCAGCTCGCGGTCGCCGATGGACATGTGGTCGGCCTCGACGACGGACATGAGGGCGGGCAGGTCCTCGGGCACGGTACGGCCCAGCAGCGTCTCGACCTTGCCGTCGAACTCGTCCCGGCCCATCCGGAACAGGTCGAGGATGCCGTCGCCGACGGCGATCCGGCCGGTGTCCATGGCGAGGCTGAAGGCGTCGGCGGGCAGTTCGCCGGTGTCCGTGGCCGAGGGGAGCGGAGCGGGCAGGGCGACCGCCCCGGCGACCAGGTCCAGGCAGGCCCGGTCCTCGGGGCCGAAGCCGTCGTCCCGCTCGCTGACGGCGACGAGGAGTCCGGTGCCGCCGGGCAGCGGGACGACGGCCAGCCAGAACTCCTGGGACGGGGTGCGTCGCGCCTCCGGGCAGTCGGCCAGCTCGTCGGGGCCGAGCAGGACGGGCCGCCCGGTGCCGTACGCCTCGGCCGCCGGGGACCGCCCGACGGCCGGGTAGGCGTCGCGCAGTCCGTAGAGGGTGCGGGGCAGGCCCGCCGACTCGGCGAGGCGCAGCACGGTGCCGTCGTCGCCGGGCGCGTACGCCCCGGCGAAGGCCGCGCCGGCGAACACCAGTGCCTGTTCGAGAACGCGCCGGAGCCGATCGGGTGCGCCGGGATCGCCAGTGAGCGTTTCGAGGGCGATTTCGGCGCGATCGGTTCTCGTTCCGCGTACCGCAGCGCCCTCACTGACCACGCCGCCATTACAGCGCTTATGAGGCGTCTGCGCAGCCCCTGTGACCGTTCCGTGGAGGGCGGGGGGCGAGTGCGCCCGAAACGCACCGAACATGTCGTGCCCCGGGCGCCCCGCGCGGCGCCTGCGTCCCGGACGTGACTGCGGCCGTGCGGGAATGTGCCGGGGCGAACGGGGGTACCCGCGGGTGGCCCGGCGCGTGCGTCTCCGTCCCGCTCGCCGTGCGCCGGTCGCCGCCACGAGGGAGCCTTGATCCCGAGGACGCGACGCGCGGCCGGACGAGGAGGTGGTCGGGCGTGTCCGACGGGATGGGGGCGCCTCCGGCGGGAGCGGGGCCGGGCGTCGAGGTGCCTGCGGCCGCCGGCACCGGCTCCGGCCGGCCGCTGTTGTCGCTGGCGCTGGCCTCGATGATGGAGGAGGTCCAGGCGCACTCCGGCGCGGTCTATCTGCTGGCGGCCGACGAGCCGGTCCTGGAGATGGCGGTGACGGCGGGTCTGCCCCGGGCGTTCGTGGCGCCCTGGGAGCGGGTCGGGCTGACCTCCCCGATCCCGGTCGCGGAGGCGGTGCGGGAGCGGCGGCTGGTGTGGGTGGGCGGCGAGGAGGACATGGCGCGCCGGTACCCGCGCATCGCGGTGGTGCTGCCGTACGCGTTCGCGCTGGCCGCGCTGCCCGTGGCGACGGCGGACACGGTGTACGGGGCGGTGTACGTGACCTGGCCCGGCGCCCATCCGACGGTGCTGTCCGACCGGGAGCGGGCGTCGCTGACCGCGGGGTGCGGCCGGCTGGCGGTGCGGCTGGAGCGGGCCGCGCGGGAGAACCGGCTGCTGCGTACCGAGCCCGATCTGCTGGCGGCGCCGCCGTCCGGCGTGGCGGGCACGCTGGGCACGGTGGAGGCGGCGCGGATGGTCGGGCGGCTGCCGTACGGGCTGGCCTCGCTCGATCTGCACGGGCGGGTCGCCTTCGCCAACGAGGCGGCGGGCGAGCTGCTCGGCGTGCACGTCGACGATCTGCTCGGCACCCAGCCGTGGGTCTCGGTGCCGTGGCTGAACGACCCGATGTACGAGGACCGTTACCGGGCGGCGCTGATCAGCCAGCATGTGACGTCGTTCGTGGCACTGAAGCCGCCGGGCGACTGGCTGTCGTTCCGGATGTATCCGAGCACGACCGGGCTGACCACCCGGATCAGCCGGGCCCGGGCGGTCGCCGAGATGGTGGGCGCGGCGCCGCGCGCGGATGCGACGCCGTCCCCCCGGCTGGTCACCATCTCCCAGGTGCTGAGCCTGGCCGGGGCGCTGACCGAGGCCGTCGGGGTGCAGGACGTGGTGCAGCTGGTGGCGGACGAGGTCGCCCCGGCCGTCGGCAGCCAGGCCCTGGTGATCCTCGGGTCACGCGGTGGGCGGCTGCACGTGCTGGGGCATCGCGGGTACGAGGATCCGCGGATCGTGGAGCGCTTCGACGGCCTTCCGCTGGCCGAGCGGACGCCCGGCACCCATGTCCTGAACACCGGCGTGCCGGCGTTCTTCGAGTCGAGGCAGCAGCTGGAGCGGCTGTATCCGGACCGGCCCGAGACCCCGGACGGGTTCGCGGCCTGGGCGTATCTGCCACTGATCGCGTCGGGCCGGCCGGTGGGCACCTGTGTCCTCGCCTACGCCGAGCCGCACGCCTTCCCCGCCGACGAGCGTGCCGTGCTCACCAGCCTCGGCGGGCTGATCGCGCAGGCGCTGGAGCGGGCCCTGCTCTACGACGCGAAGAACCAGCTGGCCCACGGTCTCCAGGCGGCCCTGCTGCCGCACTCGCTGGCTCCGCCGTCGGGTATCGAGGCGGCCGCCCGTTATCTGCCGGCCATGCACGGCATGGAGATCGGCGGCGACTTCTACGACCTGGTGCCCACCCGGCCGCAGGCAGCGGCGGTGATCGGGGACGTACAGGGGCACAACGTGACGGCGGCCGGGCTGATGGGCCAGATCCGTACCGGCGTACGGGCGTTCACGAGTGTCGGGCAGACGCCGGCGGAGGTGATGCGCAGCACCAACCGGCTGCTGATCGACTCCGGCGCCGATCTGTTCGCGAGCTGTCTGTACCTGCGGCTGGACCCGGAGCAGGGGCGTGCGGTGATGGCCCGGGCGGGGCACCCGCCGCCGCTGCTGAGGCGTCCGGACGGGCGGGTACGGGTCCTCGACCTGGCCGGGGGCCCGCTGCTGGGCATCGACGCGGAGGCGACGTACCCGACGACCGAGGTGTCGCTGGCGCCGGGCTCGGTGCTCGCCCTCTACACCGACGGGCTGGTCGAGTCCCCCGGTGTGGACATCGAGGACGCGCTGGTCGACCTGGGGGAACTGCTCTCGGAGAGCGGCGACCAGCCGCTGGACAAGCTCGCCGACACGCTCGTGCGGCACAGTGCGGCGGCGCAGGAGCGTGTCGACGATGTCGCGGTGCTGTTGCTGCGGGCGGAGGCCGACGGCTGAACCTCGCCCGGCCCCGAGCCGGACGCGATTCGGTCCGGCCCTCCCGCCGGAGGGCCGGACCGTCCACCGTCGGCCGGAACCGCTGGTTGGCCGCGCGATGGGTCAGTTGGACGACGTGGTGCCGTCCGCGCCGGTCCCGGACAGGTCGCCCGTGCCCGTCTCGTCACCCGTGCCGGTCTCGTCGCCGGTACCGGTCTCGTCACCCGTGCCGGTCTGGTCGCCGGCCGTGGCGGACGGGTCGGCGGTGCCGCCGATCTGGTCGCCGCCGGCCTGGTCGCCGGCGCCGGTCTCGTCACCGGCGGTGGCGGACGGGTCGGCCGTGGCACCGGCGTCACCGGCGCCCGCGCCCGCGTCGCCGAGGGTCGCGCCGGTCGCCTGGAGGGCGGTGGTCACCGGCTGGAAGAAGGTCTCGCCGCCGGAGGTGCAGTCGCCGCTGCCGCCGGAGGTCATGCCGACCGCGCCGCCGTCCTGGGTGAACAGCGAGCCGCCGCTGTCGCCGGCCTCGGCGCAGACGTTGGTCTGGATGAGACCGGTGACGGTGTCGACACCGTTGGGGTCGGTCTCGCTCTGGAAGTTGACGGTGGCGTCGAGGCCGGTGACCTGGCCGTCGTGCAGCCCGGTGGTGGAGCCCATCCGGAACACGGTCTCGCCGACGGTGGCGTCGACGGCCTGGTTGATGGCGACGGTCTGGCCGTTGCCTATGTTGACGTCGCTCGTCGTCTGGGTGGTGGGGTCGTTGTACTTGACGAGCGAGAAGTCACCGGCGCCCGGGAACTGGGCCTGGTCCACGGTGGCGATCGGCTGGCCGGTCTCGGAGTCGGACCAGTCCTTGGCCGCGACCCCGCAGTGACCGGCCGTCAGGAAGGCGGGGGTGCCGTCCGAGGCGGTGACGTTGAAGCCGAGGGAGCAGCGGACGGTGCCGTCCTGCACCTGGGAGAAGATCGCGTCGCCGCCGGAGACGAGGGTCTTGAAGGTGCCCGACGACTTCTTGAGGGTCGCCATGTTCGAGCCGAGGCTCTGGACCGTCGACTCCAGCGTGTCCCAGTTGGAGCCGGTGACGGTGGAGTCGGCGGTGACCACGACCTTGTTGGTCTTCGGGTCGACGGCCCAGGCGGTGCCCGGGATGGTCGCCTTGGTCTTCAGGGTCTGGGCGACGGCCGCCAGTTCGGAGGTGCTGTTCTGCACCTGGCGCACGACCGCGCCGGCCTGCTCGGCCTGGACGACGATGTTGTTGTCGCCGCTGATGACGTTGACGACGAGCTGCTGCTTGCCGCTGTCGTAGTAGGACCCGGCGAAGGCCTGGCCCAGCAGGTCCTGCAGCTGCGAGGCAAGGTCCGAGGCGTCGGTCGCCTTCAGGGTCTTGGGGGCAGCGGTGGTGGCGCCGGAGGCGTTGTCCTGAGACGCGTTGGCCATCGGCAGCAGAAACGCCGCAGCGCCGAGCGCCGCGACACCGCCCACCGCGATAGCGGCCTTGCGCTTCGGAATTCGCTTGTGACTCAAACTTCTCGACCTCCAAGGGACGGAGTGTCTGCCGTTGCGGGGCAGTCGTTCGTGAGCGGCGCCTGGATGGCCATAGGTACGGGCGGGTCACGTGGTGCGTTCAATTCCGTTTGCCAACTTCCTTGACCCGGTGATGAATCGGCCATGGCGCGCCCGTGGCGGACCAGGTCCGCGTGCCGGGGCGCCGACGCGGGAACAATCCCCCATATGACGATGACCACCGCCGAAGCCGACAAGATCCTCTCCGCCAACTTCGCCCCCTGGGTGCTCGACCTCCAACTGGCCGTCGAGGCGCTGGGCGAGGACCGGGCGACTCTGCGTCTGCCCTGGTCGGAGCGGCTGTCCAGGGAGGGCGGCGGGCTGTCGGGGCAGGCGCTGATGGCGGCGGCCGACACGGCGACGGTGATCGCGGTCTCGGCGGCCCGGGGCGGCTTCGTCCCCATGACGACCGTGCAGCAGTCGACCTCGTTCCAGCGTGCGGTGACCGGTTCGGATGTCCTGATCGAAGCGGTGCTGACGAAACTGGGCCGCCGGATGGCGTTCGCCGACATCACGATGAGCGATCACAGGTCGGGTGCGCTCGCGGCCCGGGCGAGCACGGTCTACGCACTTCTGGGCTGACCGAACCGACACGTTCAGCAACCGGTCAATGACGGTCCGTTGCGATCACGGACCGGAATCCTTGCTTCAGGGAATCTGCACATCCCATACCCAAGCAAGGCACGGGGAGTGGCGGATCTGCACAACCGCGCGCCCCCTGCCGTGCCCTTGGCCCGGAGTGCCGGATTCGCCGCGGGGCAGGCAAGCCGTGCGGCAGGGGCGAAGTCGTGCGGCTTGTGAAGGAGTCGCCGACAAGCGGTGCGCGCGCCTGCACGGATGAGCCCTTCTGCGGCCCAAGTTCCCTGGTGAGGCGCCTGGTTGATTGGAAGCACGGACCGCGGGCGTGCTTTGATCCATCGCACCGCAGGGGCCGCCGAGGCTCCCGGAAACGGGCGTCCGGCGCCCGCGGTCACGGCCGTCCGCTCGTCCCCCAAGGGCCGTTGTTCGTCCCTGAAGGGCGTCGGGGGGCCGCTCCCCCCTTGTGAATATCCATATGAAGGGAAGTTCCATCATGAACTCCACCCCCCAGGTCGAGACCGTCGAGATCTCCGACGCCGAGCTCGACAACGTCTCCGGCGGCCTGTCCCTCAACGCCCTCGGCACCGTCACCGGCCTGGTGGACGGCGTCGCCCCGGTTTCCGGCCTGGTCAACACGGTCGTCGGCACCGTCGAGGGTGTCACCGGCCTGAACACCCAGCCGGTCACCAACCTGGTCGCCGGTCTCTGATCGCACCTCGTTGCCGTTGAGTCCCGGAGCCGCAACCCGGCTGCTCCGGGACTCTCGGATGCCCAGGGGCATCCCCTGAAACTCCAGCGCCTCTCCCCTAGGTGAGGGAAGTTCCGTGCAGTTCCGCCAACAGGCCCTCGCCAAGCTCCAGTCACCGGAGGAGCTCGATCTCCCCGTACGTTTCGCCCGTCCGCAGGGCTGGCTCGCGCTGTCCGTCTCGGTCGTCGTGATCGCGGCGGCCTCGGTGTGGGCGGTGACCGGCTCGGTCGCCTCCACGGTGGGCGCGCAGGCCATCCTCACCCACGGGCAGGGCAGTTACATCCTGCAGAGCCCGGTCGCCGGGCAGGTCACGGCGGTCCTCGCCGAACAGGGTGAACGCCTGCCGGCGAACTCCCCCGTCCTCAAGGTGCACACCAGCGAGGGCGACTCGGTCGTGCGCACGGTCGCCGCGGGCCGGATCAGCGCGCTCGCCGCGACCATCGGGCAGATCATCCAGACCGGCGCGAACGTCGCCGCCGTGGAGAAGATCGCCCACGCCTCGGACCCGCTGTACGCGACGGTCTACGTCCCCGCCGAGAACGCCTCCTCCATACCGGCCGACGCCCGGGTCGACCTGACCGTGTCGTCGGTGTCGACGCAGGAGTACGGCGTGCTGCGCGGCCATGTGAAGTCGGTGGACCGCTCCGCCCAGTCGGCCCAGTCGATCGCCGCGTTCCTCGGGGACAGCCAGCTGGGCGAGCAGTTCACCAAGAAGGGCCGCCCGGTGGCCGTCCTGGTCCGGCTGGACACGTCGAGCAGCACGAAGAGCGGCTACAAGTGGTCCTCGGCGGACGGGCCGCCGTTCCGGCTCGACTCCATGACCCTGGCCTCGGGTTCGATCCGGCTGGCCGACCAGCGTCCCGTCGATTGGCTGCTCCCGTGACCACCGCCCAGGAGACCCGCGGCCGCCGGCGTGCCGCCCCGCCCAAGCGACCGGTCCCCAAGGGCCGCGGCCGGACGGTCCGCACGCCCACCGTGCTCCAGATGGAGGCCGTCGAGTGCGGCGCCGCCTCCCTCTCCATGGTCCTCGGCCACTACGGCCGGCATGTCCCGCTGGAGGAGCTGCGCATCGCCTGCGGTGTCTCGCGCGACGGCTCGCGCGCCAGCAACCTGCTGAAGGCGGCCCGCAGTTACGGCCTCACCGCCAAGGGCATGCAGATGGACCTGGCCGCCCTCGCCGACGTGCAGGGGCCGGCGATCCTGTTCTGGGAGTTCAACCACTACGTCGTCTACGACGGCATGGGCCGCCGGTTCGGCCGCCGGGGCGTCTACGTCAACGACCCCGCCAAGGGGCGCCGGTTCGTGCCCATGGAGGAGTTCGACGGCAGCTTCACCGGAGTCGTGCTGACCCTGGAGCCGGGCGACGGCTTCGAGCGGGGCGGCCGGCGGCCGGGCGTCCTGGGCGCGATGCCGGCCCGGCTGCGCGGCACCGCAGGCACCATGCCCGCCGCCGTCCTGGCCAGCCTGCTGCTGGTGCTGGTGGGCGCGGCGGTGCCCGCGCTCAGCCGCCAGTACATCGACCTGTTCCTCATCGGCGGCCAGACCTCGCTGCTCACCGTGCTGTTCGCCGCGATGGGCACCTGCGTCCTGCTCACCCTGGTGCTGACCTGGCTGCAGCAGGCGAACCTGCTGCACGGCCGGATCGTCTCCTCCACCCTCTCCAGCGCCCGCTTCCTGCGCCACCTGCTGCGGCTGCCGGTGACCTTCTTCGCCCAGCGCAGCCCGGCCGACCTGGTGCAGCGCCTGCAGTCCAACGACCAGGTCGCCGAGACCCTGGCCCGCGACCTCGCCGCGGCCGGCGTGGACGCGGTGGTCGTCGTCCTCTACGCGGTGCTCCTCTACACCTACGACGCACAGCTCACCTTCCTCGGCATCGGCGTGGCCCTGCTGAACATCGTGGCGATGCGGCTCGTCGTACGGCTGCGCGCGACCCGGACCGCCAAGCTGCGCGCGGACACCGCCCGGCTCACCAACACCTCCTACACCGGCCTGCAGTTGATCGAGACGATGAAGGCCACCGGCGGCGAGGACGGCTACTTCCGCAGGTGGGCCGGACAGCACGCGAGCACGCTGGAGGAGCAGCAGCGGCTCGGCGTGCCGAGCGCCTGGCTGGGCGTGGTGGCCCCGACGCTCGCGACCCTCAACAGCGCGCTGATCCTGTGGATCGGCGGTATGCGGGCGGTCGAGGGCGGCATCTCGGTCGGTCTCCTGGTCGCCTTCCAGTCCCTGGTCACCCGCTTCACCGCCCCGCTGACCCGGCTCAACGGCGTCGCGGGCCGTATCCAGGACTTCGCGGCCGACGTGGCCCGCCTCAAGGACGTGGAGAACTTCCAGGCGGACCCGGTCTACGCCCGCCCCGGCGCCGGGGACTCCACCCGGCGACTGCAGGGCCACGTCGAGCTGGAGAACATCTCCTTCGGCTACAGCCCGCTGGACAAGCCGCTGCTCACCGGCTTCGACCTCACCGTCGGACCCGGCCGCCAGGTCGCCCTGGTGGGCGGCTCGGGCAGCGGCAAGTCCACGGTCTCCCGGCTGATCTCGGGCCTGTACTCCCCCTGGGAGGGCGTGATCCGCATCGACGGACAGCGCCTGGAGGACATCCCGCGCGGCGCCCTCGCCGCCTCCGTCTCCTTCGTCGACCAGGACGTCTTCCTCTTCGAGGGGTCGGTACGCGACAACGTGGCGCTGTGGGACCCGTCCATCCCGGACGAGGCGGTGGAAGAGGCGCTGCGGGACGCGGCCCTGTACGACGTGGTGGCGCGCCGGCCCGGCGGCATCCACAGCAGGGTCGAGCAGGACGGCCGCAACTTCTCCGGCGGCCAGCGCCAACGCCTGGAGATCGCCCGGGCGTTGGTGCGCCGCCCCAGCATCCTGGTCCTCGACGAGGTGACCAGCGCCCTGGACGCCGAGACCGAGCTGACCGTCATGGACAACCTGCGCCGCCGCGGCTGCGCCTGTGTCGTCATCGCGCACCGGCTGAGCACGGTGCGCGACAGCGACGAGATCGTGGTGCTCCAGCACGGCACGGTCGTGGAACGCGGGCGGCACGACGAGCTGGTGGCACACGGCGGGGCGTACGCCGCGCTGGTCAGGGAGCGATGAGATGACGACCGTGGACCAAGGCGACCTCGTACTCGGCGCGTTCGGCTCGCTGGGCGCCCGGATCGACTGCGCCGGCATCAACCGCCTCGACCTCGAAGGCCCGCAGACGCTGTGGCTGGTGGCGTCCGGCGCCCTGGACCTGTTCGCGGTGGACGCCGAACAGCAGGGCCACTGGCACCACCTGGGCCGCCTGGAGGCGGGCTCGCTCCTGCTCGGCCCGGTCGCGGGACCGCAACACACCCTGGTGGCACGCCCGTTGCGGGACTGCGTGGTGCACCGCATCGGCCTGCGCGAGCTCCACCAGCCCGCCCCCACCCAGACCTGGTCCTACGACGCGTACGGCAACCCCCAGTACGTCCCGCCGGCCACCAGCCCCCTGGAGTACGCCCTCGCCCTCGGCGTCGGCCGCGGCCTGTCCATCCTCTTCCAGGCCCCGATGACCGCCAGTGAGCGGGCCGCGGCCCCGACCGACGACGACGTCTTCTGGATGCAGGTGCCGCCGGGCAGTGTGCAGTACGGCTCGCTGTACGGCGCGGAGGCCGCCGCCGACCTGCTGATGGACCCGGCGCTGTGGCAGAGCATGGTCGACCAGCAGTACCGGCTGCTGACCACCCTGGACCGGTGGATCGAGCAGCTGGAGCGCACCCACGAGTCCCGAACAGCGGCCGGCATCAAGGCCGGTGAGGCGGTCCGCGCGCAGGCCGACCGGACCCTCCTCGCGTCCATCGGCAAGGCGGCCAAACGCACCACGGCCGCCGACGCCGACGCCTCCTACGCGGCCTGCAGACTGGTCGCCGAGGCCGCGGGCATCACCCTCGCGGAGCCCGCGCAGAGCGGCACCGAGAGCGACCGCATCGACCCGGTCGAACGGGTGGCCCTCGCCTCCCGGGTGCGGACCCGGGCGGTACGCCTCGACGGCCGCTGGTGGCACGACAACGTCGGCCCGCTGGTCGGGCACCGCGCCCTGTCCGGCGCTCCCGTCGCGCTGCTGTGGCGGCGCGGCGGCTATGTGGCCGTCCACCCGGCGACCGGCCGGGAGACACCGATCGAGAAGGCGAACGCGGCGGAGTTCGAGCCGCGCGCGGTGATGTTCTACCGGCCGCTGCCCGACAAGGCGCTCAGCCCGCTCGGCCTGCTCCGGTTCAGCATGCGCGGCACCCGCGGCGACCTCGGCGGTCTGCTGCTGGCCGGGCTGGTGACCGTGGCGATCGGCTCGCTGGTGCCGATCGCGACCGGCAAGGTGCTGGGCGACTACGTGCCGAAGGCCCAGACGGACCTGATCGTGCAGGTCTGCCTGGCCGTGATGATCAGCGCCGTGGTGTCGGCCGCGTTCACCCTCCTGGAGAACCTCACCATCCTCCGCCTGGAGGGCCGTATCGAGGCGACCCTGCAACCGGCCGTCTGGGACCGGCTGCTGAGGCTGCCGACGAAGTTCTTCACCCAGCGCTCGACCGGTGAGCTGGCCAGCGCGGCGATGGGTGTCAGCGCGATCCGCCGGCTACTGGCGGGGGTCGGCCCGGTGGTCGCCCAGTCGGTGACCGTCGGGGCGATGAACCTGGGCCTGCTGTTCTGGTACAGCGTGCCGATGGCGCTCGCGGCCCTGGGCATGCTGGTCGTCATCGCCGCCCTGTTCCTGGGGCTCGGGCTGTGGCAGGTGCGCTGGCAGCGCAAGCTCGTGATGCTCGGCAACAAGCTGAACAACCAGGCCTTCCAGACCCTGCGGGGCCTGCCCAAGCTGCGGGTGGCGGCGGCCGAGAACTACGCGTACGCCGCCTGGGCGGGCGAGTTCGCGCGCAGCCGGGAGCTCCAGCAGAAGGTGGGCCGGATCAAGAACCTCACCAGCGTGCTGGGTTCGGTCTACCTCCCGGTCTGCACCCTCCTGATGTTCATGCTGCTCGCCGGCCCGGCGCGGGGCGCCATGGACGCGGCGGCCTTCCTCACCTTCAACACGTCGGTGACGATGCTGCTCACCTCGGTCACCCAGCTGACCGGCTCCTTCGTGTCGGCGGTGGCCGCGCTCCCCCTGTTCGAGGAGATCAAGCCGGTCCTGGAGGCCGCCCCCGAGGTCCGCACCGCCAGCACCCGCCCCGGCCCGCTGTCCGGCGCCGTCGAGGCCCGGCGCCTCTCCTTCCGGTACACGGACGACGGTCCCCTGGTCCTGGACGACGTCTCCTTCGACATCCGCCCCGGCGAGTTCGTGGCGGTCGTCGGCCCCAGCGGCTGCGGCAAGTCGACGCTGCTGCGCCTGCTGATCGGCTTCGACAAGCCGGTCTCGGGAAGCGTCCTCTACGACGGCCAGGACCTGGGCGCCCTCGACCAGTCGGCGGTCCGCCGCCAGTGCGGCGTGGTGCTCCAGCACGCCCAGCCGTTCACCGGCTCGATCCTGGACGTCATCTGCGGCACCGAGCCGTACACGCCGGAGGAGGCGATGGCGGCCGCCGAGATGGCGGGCCTGGCCGAGGACATCAGACGGATGCCGATGGGACTGCACACGATCGTCGCCGGGAGCGGCGCGATCTCGGGCGGCCAGCGGCAGCGGCTGATGATCTCCCAGGCGCTGATCCGGCGCCCCCGCATCCTCTTCTTCGACGAGGCGACGAGCGCCCT
Organism: Streptomyces sp. NPDC047061; assembly: GCF_040643955.1. Taxonomy (NCBI): domain Bacteria; kingdom Bacillati; phylum Actinomycetota; class Actinomycetes; order Kitasatosporales; family Streptomycetaceae; genus Streptomyces; species Streptomyces sp. NPDC047061. Next base: position 94,637 of record NZ_JBEYVI010000014.1, on the reverse strand, counting down.
GGACAACGACACCCAGCGCACGGTCATCGAGAGCACGCGCAAGCTGAACGCCACCCGGATCGTGATCGCCCACCGGCTGTCGACGGTCATGGACGCCGACCGGGTGATCGTGATGGAGGACGGCAAGGTCGCCCAGCAGGGCCCGCCGGCCCAGCTGCTCGCCGACACCGGCGGGCGGCTGCACGAGCTGGTGCGACGCCAGCTGGCGTGACGGGTCAGGCGCCGGGAATCGGGGCGCCGGAAGGCAGGCCGGCGTCCAGATAGCCCTGGTAGTACTCCTTCCAGGGCGCGGTGACGCCGGCATGCGGGCCCTGGAGACGCTCGCCGCGGGCCTTGGCGTCGAGGGCGGAGAGGCAGACCTCCCAGCCGGCGCTGTTGCGGGCGGCGGTGTTCTCCTCGCCCAGGACGTGGGTGAGGGTGAAACGGGTGTGCTCTTCGCCGTCCGGTGCGAGGTCGAAGCGGAGTTCGTCGCCGCCCCAGTCGAAGGACAGGTGCCGGGGCGGGTCGACGGCCAGGACCGTGCCGGTCGACCCGGGCATGTTCGGGTCGCCGGTGAACGTGATGCCGCCGCCGGGGCGCAGGTCGATCTCGGCGCGGGAGGGGAACCACGCGGCGAGTTCGTCGGGGTCGGTGACGAAGTGCCAGACCCGGTCGATCGGATGGCCGTAGACGCGGCTGAAGCGGACGGCGGGGCGGCCGTCGTCGAGGGTGACGTAGGTACCGGTGAGTTCGGCGGACACGGGGATCAGTCCTTCGCCTTCGAGGAGGTTTCTTCCGGGTCGTCCGCCGTCTCGTCGAGGCGGCGTCCGAGCGCGTCCAGGCTGCTGGTCCACAGCCGGCGGTAGGGGGCCAGCCAGGCGTCCAGCTCGGCGATGGGGGCCGGGTCGAGGGCGTAGACGCGGCGCTGCGCGTCCTGTCGTACCCGGACCAGGCCCGCCTCGCGCAGCACCTTGAGGTGTTTGGAGGTACTCGGCTGGCTGAGGCCGCAGGCGTCCACGATCTCGCCGACGGGCCGGGGGCGGGCGAGGAGGAGGCCGACCATGGCGCGGCGGTGGGGGTCGGCGAGGGCGGCCCAGAGGGTGTCGGTGGCCATGGGTTTAATATGCCCAGCAAGCTATATTCCTGTCAAGGAATACAAAGAGGTGCGACGGCTTGCACGAACACTTGAGACCGGTGGGGGCTGGTCGCGCACACGCGGCGGAGCCGCATATGCACACAGCCCCGCCCCCTAGGCAGATGCGCTTGCCTCTTCCTTCCAGTGCAGGATCGTGACCAGCACCCGGACCGCCGCCGCGAACCTCGCCGGATCGCGCAGGTACTCCATGTGGATCCCGGGGAACTCCGCCCATTGCGCGCCGATCCGGCGGGCGATCTCGATCGACGGGCGGGCGTAGTACGTGCCCCTGTCCTCGCTGCCCGCTCCCAGCACGATCGGGAACGGGGCCGAGCGCAGGGCCTCCTCGTCGGGGAGGAAGGCGGCCAGGGCAGGCCACTCGGCGATGAAGAGGTGGTCCTGGTTGCCGAGGAACCGCTTCCAGAGGTCGTCCGGCCAGCGGTAGGTCCCCTCGCCGCGCACCCCCTGCGCGAAGCGGCGGCCGGCCGCCGGTGCGCCGCCTTCGGCGTAGGCCGCGGCCAGCTCCGGGAAGAAGTCGCGGGCCCGGTCGCCCTCGGGCAGGACGTTCACGGCCGGGGGTTCATGGGCGATGAGCCCCGACACCGCCTCCGGATGCCGGGCGGCCAGGGCGAGGCCGATGATCGCGCCCGCACTGCTGCCGAACACCAGCGCCCGGCCGCCGACGAGGCCCTCGACGACCGCGCGGGCGTCCGCCGCCTGTTCACCGAGGGTCGTCGGGGTGCCGCTCCGGCCCGTACTGCGCGAGTTGCCACGCCGGTCGTAGGTGATCACGGTGAAGGCGTCCGCGAGGTCCTCGGCGACCGTCGAGTAGTAGCCCGCGTCGCCGCCCGCGCCACTGATCATCAGGAGGGCCGGACCGGCGCCCCGCACCTCGTAGTAGAGGTTCGCGCCGGTCACCGCGAGCATGCCGTCGGTCATGATCGGTCTCCGTCCCCAGCGAAACGTTGCCGTTTCGCTGAAAGTGCTCTAGTCTCGATGTGTACGAAACCGTTTCGTTCGCGGCTCCGCAAATCCCGAACGACTTCCCTGGAGTGGTTCCCCCATGTCTGAGAAGACTCTGACCGACGACGCCCGCGTCGGTGCCGCGGAGGCACCTCCGGCCGCCGCCTCCTCGAAGCGGTGGTGGATCCTCGCGGTCATCGCCGTCGCCCAGCTGATGGTGGTGCTCGACGCCACCATCGTGAACATCGCCCTCCCGTCCGCCCAGGCCGACCTCGGGTTCTCCGACGGCAACCGGCAGTGGATCGTCACCGCGTACGCCCTCAGCTTCGCGTCCCTGCTGCTGCTCGGCGGACGGATCGCCGACCTGTTCGGCCGCAAGACCGCCTTCCTCATAGGAGTCGTCGGCTTCGCCGCCGTGTCGGCGCTGGGCGGTGCCGCGAACGGCTTCGGGATGCTGGTCACGGCGCGTGCCCTGCAGGGTGCCTTCGGCGCGCTGCTCGCCCCGACCGCGCTCTCGCTGCTCAACACCACGTTCACCGACGCCCGTGAGCGGGCCCGGGCGTTCAGTGTCTACGGCGCCATCGCCGGTGCCGGCGGTGCGGTGGGCCTGCTGCTCGGCGGCGTCCTCACCGACACGTTCGACTGGCGCTCGACCCTGTACGTGAACGTCGCGATCGCCGTCGTCGCCTTCGCGGGCGGTATGGCGCTGCTGCACAACCACCGTGACGCCGGGAACGCCAAGCTGGACGTGCCGGGCACGGTCCTGGTCGCCGCCGGTCTCTTCTCGCTGGTCTACGGCTTCTCCAACGCCGAGACGCACGACTGGGGTTCGCCGCTGACCTGGGGCTTCCTGATCGCCGGCGTCGCGCTCCTGGCGGCCTTCGCCTGGTGGCAGACCAAGGCCAAGTACCCGCTGCTGCCGCTGGGCATCCTGATGGACCGCAACCGCGCGGCCTCGTTCCTCGCCGTACTGATCTCCGCCGGCGGCATGTTCGGCGTGTTCCTCTTCCTCACCTACTACCTGCAGTTGAACCTCGGCTTCAGCCCGACGAAGACCGGTGTGGCGTTCCTGCCGATGATCGGCGGGCTGATGGTGACGGCACAGATCGGTACCCAGATCCTGGTGCCACGGTTCGGACCGAAGGTGGTCATCCCGCTGGGCTTCGCGGTCTCCGCGGCCGGCATGGCCTGGCTGACCGATATCGGCGTCGGCTCCAGCTACCTCAGCGCGGTGCTGCCGCAGCTGATCATCACCGGCCTCGGCCTCGGCCTGGTCATGCCGGCCGCCATGCAGATGGGCACGGGCGGGGTGACGGCCGACGAGGCCGGTGTCGCCTCGGCGACGGTCAACGCCATGCAGCAGGTGGGCGGTTCGATCGGTACGGCGCTGCTCAACACGCTCGCGGCGAGCGCGGCGACGGACTACCTGGCCGGGAAGGACGCGACCAGCAAGCTGGTGCAGGCGCAGGCGACGATCGAGAGCTACACGACCGCGTTCTGGTGGTCGGCCGGAATGTTCGCGGCCGGCGCGGTCATCGCCTTCCTGCTGTTCCGCAAGGGGGTGCCGCAGCAGGACGCGAACGCGGCGCCGGTTGTTCACATGTAACTGCCGTCGCAGAGCCGCAGGGACCGAGGGGTCATCGCCAGCAGGGAGGCGGTGGCCCCTCACCGTTGCCGTCCGTCGCCGCTGTCGTCTGCGGGTGCGTCGTGGTTGCTCGCGCAGTTCCCCGCGCCCCTTCGGGGCACGTTGCCGTGACGCCCCCGAAGGGGCGCGGGGAACTGCGCGGCCAGCCCCCACCGGCCGTCGGCCGAACAGCCGCCGCGCCGCCATCAGGGCGCAAGGTCAAGCCACTTCCTGAAAGTTCACACCGTCGAGTGAACCTGATCTTGCGTCGCCCGCGTCAGGGATGGCAGGCGCTCCCAACGGGTAACAACCGGGCCCCTGTCCGCCCGAGCGAGGTGGAGCGCCGAGATGACGTCGGAAGCCGTGGACCCCTGGCTGCCCGCCGCCAACTCCTGTGCGCGCACCCGCCGCAGCGGGACGTACCTCGTCGTCGAGGTCTTCGGCGAGGTCGACATCGCCACCGAGGAGCTGCTCGCCGAGCATCTGCTGGCGGTGACCGCCGGAGCCGAGCCCGATGTGCTCGTCGATCTGCGGCGGCTGGACTTTCTGGACTGTTCGGGGCTGCGGGTGCTGTGCCGGGCCGAGGCGCGCGCCAGGGAGCGGGGCGGTCGGCTGCGGCTGGTGTGCGAGGGGCCCCGGATTCCGCGGCTGTTACGGGCCTCGGGGCTGATGGGACGTTTTCCGCCGCTCCCCGGCCTTCCCCGGGACGGGAACGCCGGAGAGCGGCGGTGATGCCGGGGGTCGGACGGGCAGCCCCACACCACCCGTCCGCCCCCCGGTGCGAGATCGCAGGTTCCCCGTTCCAGGGGCCGCACTCCCCAGTTGCGGACCTGTCCGGCAGTCACGAGGACCGTGCGATCCCGGGCTCAGAAGGCGAAGACGCTCGTCCCGTAGGCGTCCCTCATGCACTGGTTGCCGAAGGTGTGCTCATAGGAGACGCGCTTGCCCTGCCAGACGCCCTCGACCGTGACCACGACGGGATCGTAGAGCTTGGTACACCACACGTCGCTTCTGGGCGCGAGGGCGTCGAAGTCGCCGCCGGCGCCGCGCAGTTCGGCGCAGGCCTCGACGGCGGCCGGGTGGGTGCCGGAGGCGCTCGGAGCGCAGTTCAGGGTGACGGCGCGCTCGGGCGTGGCGGTGGCCGCCGCTGTGCCGTGGCCGGTGGTGAGCACCAGGGCCGAGGGGGCGTAGAGCGAGCTCGGGGCGGCGACGGCGGCCCCCGTCAGGGGTCCGCAGACGGCGGCGGCCGTAAGGCCGAGGGCCGCTGCCCAGCGCGCGGTGGTTCGCATTGTGTGCATCCTTCCGCTCGATTCGACGGGTGCCGCCCTCGGCCCGGTGGGTGCCGGGGCGGCGGGCGCCACTCTGCCGAGTCCGGCGCCGAAACACACATCGAACCCACAGGTTTCAGTAACCTTGCGTATTGAATCAGTGGCGTGAAGTCACGGAGTTCGAACGCGTCGACCGCTCAACGGAGCGGTTCTTGATCGTCCGAAGCGGCCGGATGGCCGGATCTCACCGCCTCGTTAATCGTCCTGAAACATTCCGCTTCCGCTGTCGGCGGACTTCCCCGCAAGCCCTTGCCTTCGCGCTGCAACGGAGTAATCGTCATTACATGATTACTCAAGAGCAACGAGACAAGCTCCGCGGCTGGTTCGCCGGCCGCCTGCCCGACGACCTCTTCGAGGAACTGGTCGAGGTGACGGCCGACCGCGAGGAGGTCACCGTCATCGGGCGCATCCCCGGACCCAAGCTGGCGGACGACGCGTCGGACGCCGAGCGGGAGGCGGCCGTGCAGGGCCGGATCCAGGAGTTCCGGGAGCGCACCCGGGAGACCCGGATGGCGGTGGCCCGCGAGGCCGAGCACCGGTTCCGGCACAAGGTCTCCTGGGGCGTGGAGTGCGCAGGGCAGCGGGCGCTGTTCACGCATGTGGCCGCGCCGGTGATGACCCGGCTGCGCCAGCCCGAGCGCCAGGTGCTGGACACGCTGATCGCCGGCGGGGTGGCGCGCAGCCGCAGCGAGGCGCTGGCCTGGTGCGTGCGGCTGGTCCAGCGGCACACCGACGACTGGCTGACCGAACTCCGCGACTCCCTGGAACACGTGGAACGCGTCCGGGCCCAGGGCCCGGACACTGACCAGGGCTGAACGCGCCCCAAAGGGGCGCGGGGAACTGCGCGCCCAGCCACGACGGCGCCGCAGCCGAACGACGACACACTGCGGCCCTTCCCGCGCAGCGCCTAGTGGCCGGCCAGTTCCGCCGGCTGCGCCGACGGGCCGCCCGTCCCGGCGATGGAGAGCGAGCCACGGCTCTGGGACGGCGCCGGGTTGTCGGTCAGCCAGTGCTGGCCGCTGGTGTGGTCGCGGACCTTGACCACGATGTCGGAGCCGGGGTCGACACCCCCCGTGGCGAGCGCGAGGGTCTCGTCCCAGCGGGGCAGCAGCTCGCCCTGGACGGTGAGGTCGTAGCGCACGTCCTCGCCGCGCTCGGCGCCTTCGTCCGCGCAGACGCCGACGATGACCACCCCGGCGTCCGCGTGCGAGTCCAGGCACAGATCCGTGCCGGCCGCGCTGCGCAGCTCGCCGTCGCTCTCGTACGTCCACTGCTGGGTCGAGGCCGAGGAGCACGCCGCGAGCACGACGGTCGCCCCGGCCTTGGGCTCGCCGTTGATGTCGAGGCAGAGCTGCGCGGCGGCGTTGCGCAGCCGGGTCGTGTGGTCGGCGGCCGGCAGCCCGGCGGTGCCGGAGGTGGGCGTGCCGGAGGTGGGCGTCGCGTCGGGCTCGGTGTCGCCGGGGACCAGGCCCGCGGTGGCGACGGCGTCGCTGCCGTCACCGCCGCCGGAGAGCGTGCTGACGGCGAGGACGGAGGCGAGCAGTCCCGCGCCGGCCACGCCGACGCTGGTGAGCAGCGTCTTCGACGACCAGGAGCCGGGCGGGCGGCGCACCGGCACGGGGATGCGGGCGAGGATCCGGGTCCGGGCGGCCGCACGCCGGCGCCCGCCTCCTCCGGCGCGCCGGGCGGCGGCGCGGGTGAGGGGGGCCTCCACGGTGCCCTTGCGCCCCGGGCGCGTGTCGAGGTAGCGCCGGGCCCCCCAGCCGAGCACCGCCTCGACCAGCAGCACGCCCAATCCGCCCTCGACATGGCCGAGTTGTTCGGCGGCGGCCCGGCAGTACGGGCACTCCGCCAGGTGCTCCTGGACGTCCGGCAGCAGGGCGCCGCCGCGGCGGATCGGCACGTCGAGCAGCCGGTTGTAGTAGCGGCACTCCTGGGACGGCGCGAGATCCCGGTGCGCGCGGACACAGCCCTCGCGGAATTTCTCCCGGGCGTCCTCGAGAGCCGCCGATGCAGTTGCCGTGTCCATGCCCAACAGACCGGCCGGTACGGTTATCGGTTCCGCCTCCACCTCGGCATGCCAGAGCAGGCTCTGGGCGAGCGCCGGAAGGCCCAGGAATGAACGCTCCGCGAGGGTGCGGTTTTCCGGTGTCAGGGACTTCGTGGCGCGCATACCGCGGCCGCCGGCCGGTTTCCCGAGGTCGGGGAGAACCTCCGCTATTCGGTCCTCCGCGGACCAGTTGGCGACCGTGTCGCGGACGGAGACCAGCAGGCGCGGCCGGATCGCGTCGGCCGTCTCGCCGAGAGCCACCCGGTCGAGGACCTGGTGGAAGGCGGCGGCCGCGACCATGTGCGCGACGGGCCCGGAGGCGGCCAGGCAGATGACCGCGTATTCCTGAACGGGCCGCCAGTGCCGGGCCATGAGCAGCGCGGCGGAGCGTGAGGCCTCGATGTCGGATCCGGCTCGCAGCGGGGCGGCGAGGGACTCGTCGGACTCCCCCGCACCACCGCCCGGCGGCGGAAACGGAGGGCGAGGCGGGTGGGGGGTGGGCACGGAGCGGATTCCTTTGGTGCGGTGGTGCGTACCTCTTCGGTGCGCCTGCGGGAGCGGGAATTCGCCGACGCGGTGACGGTCGCGTTCCTCAACTGTCGAATTGGACCCGGCCATTCCCCCCGCGCGGGCATTCACCCTCGCACAAGTCTCACACAAGCAACAAGGCACCCGTACAACATCGACAGCATTGACAGAAAGTCAGAAAGGCGCTGGTGGCTATTGCCCCTGCATGGCCCCATTCACCTTTCCACGCGCCCCGTGTGAACCGTGCGCACGCGGCGGCCCCGCGCGCACGGTCCCGGCCCGTCCGCACGGGTGGTCCACTGATGACCGGCCCTCCTCAAGAGGCCCCGCGCGGAACGGCGGCTCTTCCACGCGAAACAGGCCGCCGGCCCCGTTCCTCCCGCCCTCGGCCGGCGGCCCCGAGGAGCCGGGGCAGCTCTCTCACCTGCACGTCCGGGCAGGTGTCAGAGCTGCCAGGAACGGAGCCGGTCCGCCGCGGCGTAGACGTCGGCCTTGCCGCTCATCAGGTCGCGGGCGAGATCGACGAGGGCGCCGTAGGGCGGGTCCATGCCGGCGCCGCTGACGTACATGTAGGACACGGCGGTCGCGCAGGCGAACCGGGCGTTGGCCGAGGGCAGCGGCTTGAGCAGGGCGAGGGTGTGCAGCAGGGCGGCGGCCCGCCAGGCCGGGTCGGAGTCCACGCCGAGCCGGGGCGGATCGACCCGGTGCCGGGCGACCGCGGCGACCAGCGCGGAGAAGTCGTTGATGGTGGGCTGCTCCGGCATGACTTCCTCATGGCGCTGGAGCAGCCAGGGCACGTCGATATGAATGACCGGCGGCATGGCTCAGGCGGCCTCGCCCTTCGCGGGCGGCTCGTCGTCGGGGAACGCGGCGGCGAACTCGGCGGCATGGGCCGCGAAGAAACGGCGGAATTCCTCCGCCCCCTCCTGCAGGGCCCGGTGGCGCGCGATGTCGGCGGCCGCCGCGTCACGGACGAGGGCCTTCATGGACGTACCGCGTTCCTTGGCTATCTGCCTCAGGTCCTCAAGTTCGCGGTCGCTGAACTCCACGTTGAGAGCTGGCATGCCCTTCACGGTACCGCGCGGGTACTCCACCGTAAATACCCGCAGGTCAAGACCATCTTGCCCAGGTACCCGACAGGGACGGACCGAGACGTCGCCCGGGCCTCACGTGTCAAGGCGGCTGATCCGTACCGCGCCCGTGGTCTCCCCCGGGTGGGCGCCGGTCAGGGTGAGCCGGATCCGGGAGCCACGGGCCGGGGTGAAGGTGACGACGGTCGGGGTGTCCGAGGCGGTGGCCCAGTCGACCGCCGTGTCCCGCACCGCCCGGTACGCCGTGCCGTCCCAGACGGCCACCTCGACCGACGCGGGGAGGGCGTGGGTCGCGTCCACGGTGAAGGAGACCTCCACCCGGTCGAAGGTGCGGGCGCGCCCGTGGTCGACCGACACCCAGTCCGCGGTCCGGGCGCCGCCGAACGCGGGCAGCAGGGCGGTGGCCGACTTGGCGAACGCGTTGGACCAGCCGGTGGCCGGGTCGCCGTCGAGCATGGCGGCCGGGAGGGTGTCCGGACGGCCGGAGTAACCGGCGTCCGCGTGCGGGTAGTCCGGCGGGGACGGGTGGTCCGGGCCGAAGTCGGGGGCGGGGGTGCTCGCCACCGAGCGGGCGGGGGTGGTGTGCACGGTGACGGTGTCCCCGCGCAGCCCGTCCACCCGGGCGCTCAGCCTGAGGGCGCCCGGCTCCGTACCGGAGCGGACGATGGCGAGTGCCTTGCCGTGAAAGGCCGTTCGGGTGCTCGCCTGGTAGCGCTCGGCGCTCTCCTCACGGCCACTGTCGAGCCCGGCGAGCGAGCCGCCGGCCACGGCGAAGGAGATCAGGTGCTCGGCGTCGGGCACCATCACGCCGTGCGCGTCGACGATCTCCACGGTGACGAAGACAAGTGAACGCCCGTCCGCGGGGAGGGACCTGCGGTCGGCGGTGAGGCGTACGGCGTGCGGGGCGGCGGCGGTGCGCAGGACGTCGGTCGCGACCACCCGGCCCGCGCGCCGGGCCACCGCCTTCAACTCGCCCGGCCGGTAGGGCACTTTCCAGGTCAGATGCAGTTTGCCCGCGCTGCCGTTGGGGCTGGTGTAACTGCCGGGGTAGGGGCCGGAGGTGAAGGTCTTGTCGTCGCCGGTGGCCTCGGTGGTCTCCAGGTAGGTGCGGCCGTCGGTGGTCGTCTTGGTGTCGAACTCCCGCACCCCCAGGGACTCTCCGTTCAGGAACAGCTCGACCGCGGGCACGTTGGCGTACGCCCACACCTCGACCGTCTCCCCCTCCTCGTGGTTCCAGCTCATCGGCAGCAGGTGCACCATCGGCTCGCTCACCCACTGGCTGCGGAAGAGGTGGTACATGTCCTTGGGGAACCCGGCCGTGTCGACCGCGCCGAAGAAGGACGCCTTCACCGGGAACACGTCGTACGGCGTCGGCTCGCCGATGTAGTCGATGCCCGACCACAGGAACTGGCCCGCGAACCACTTCCGGTCCCGGTCCTTCTTGTGGCCGTACTCGCCGCTCATCGTCCAGGAGGACAGGTTGTTGTCGTAGGACGAGGTGGCCCGGCGGCCGGGGGTGTGGTTCTCCCCGGTGTTGAGGTGCTCCGGCTCCTGGTAGGTGCCGCGGGTCGAGGTCTCCGAGGAGGACTCGGACTCGAAGAGGAACAGGTGCGGGTAGGCCGCGTGCAGGGCGTCCACGGACCTGGCGGTGTTGTAGTTGAGGCCGAGTCCGTCGAGCTTGGCGAGCATCAGGTCGGCGGCGGAGCCCGCCTTCGGCACGCTGCGGTACTTGTCGGAGCCGATGACCAGGGGGCGGGTGTCGTCGGCGGCCCTGATGGCGGCGATGATCCGGTCGGCCATGGCGAGGCCGGCCGTGGAGGTGGAGTCGGGGATCTCGTTGCCGATCGACCACAGCACGACGGCGGGCGAGTTCCGGGCGGCGAGGACCATCTCGGTGGCGTCGCTCTCGCACCACTCGTCGAAGAAACGGCCGTAGTCGTACCTGGTCTTGCCGGTCTTCCAGCAGTCGAAGGCCTCCACCATCATCACGATGCCGAGTTCCTCGCAGACCTCGATCATCTGCGGTGAGGGCGGGTTGTGCGAGGTGCGGAAGGCGTTGACGCCCATCGACTTCATGAGGGTCATCTGCCTGCGCACCGCGCCGGCGCTGATCGCCGCGCCGAGGGCGCCCTGGTCGTGGTGGAGGTCGACGCCCCTGATCTTGGTGGGCACGCCGTTGAGGGAGAAGCCCTCGTCGGGGTCGAAGCGGTAGGTGCGGATGCCGAAGACCGTGCGGAGGGTGTCGGTGGTGGTGCCGCCGACCCGGAGTTCGGTGTGCAGGGTGTAGCGGTGCGGGGCGTCGGTGTCCCACAACCTCGGCTTCCCGACGGTCAGTTCCTGGGTCGCGGTGGTCCCGCCGGGGCCGGTGACGGTGACCGTGGAGGAGGTACGGGCGACCGTGCGGCCGTCGGGGTCGGCGATGCGGGACAGGACCGTCACGTCCAAGCCCGCGCCGGACTCGTCGACGACGGCCGTGCGCACCCGGACCACGGCGCGCTCGTCGGTGACGTCCGGGGTGGTGACGTACGTCCCCCAGCGCGCCACGTGCACGGGGTCGGTCACCACCAGCCGGGCCTCGCGGTAGACGCCGCTGCCCGAGTACCAGCGGCTGCTGGGCAGCCGGTTCTGCACCTTGACCGCGAGGACGTTCGCGGTGGCGCCGTCGGTGTGCAGCAGGTCGGTGAGGTCGAAGGCGAAGCCGGTGTACCCGTAGGGATGGCGGCCGACCTCGGTGCCGTTGCAGTAGACGTACGAGTCCATGTAGACGCCGTCGAACTCCACCGAGATCCGCCGGCCGGCGCAGCCGGGCGGCAGGGTGAAGGCGAGCCGGTACCAGCCGAGACCGCCCGGGAAGAAGCCGGTGCCGCTCGTGGTGCCGTTCTCGGTGGTGGGGGTCTGTTCGATGCTCCAGTCGTGCGGTACGGCGACCTGCCGCCAGGCCGAGTCGTCGTACCCGGGGTCGGCGGCGGCCGCGTAGGCGCCGGTCGGGTCGGTGATCCCGCCCGGGTTGACCAGCACGAACCGCCAGCCGTCCCGCAGGGCGACCGTGCGGCGGCCGGTGACCTGCGGGGACGTACCTGCCTCCGGGGCCGCCCAGGCGCCCGGGGCGCCCAGCAGGGCGCCGGCCGTCGGGGCCGCCGTGGCGGCTGCCAGAACCGATCTGCGAGTGACCGTCATGGTGCGGCTCTCCCTCATCAGGGCCCAGAACTACTCACAACTGATCGTGAACAAACAGATTCTGACGGGGTGACACTTGTGTCCGTCAAGGGTCCGGAGGCCGCCGCCCACCCTTTTCGTCCCGTCGGCCGGTCCGTGTTCGGCACCCCGGACGGGCCCCGATTCCGACCGGCCGACCGTCGTCGCTTGCCGGTCAGGAGAGAGTCCGAAGCACTACGCTTAACACGAGTGGTGCACCTGTTGACTGTGAGTGTGCGCTTGGGAGTGGCGAGATGAGCCGGGTCTATCCGTTCGACGATGCGGCGACGGCCCGGGCTGTCATCGGCGAGGACGGCACACTGACCGAGTGGAACGAGGGCGCGCAACGGCTCCTCGGCCACCCGGCGGAGGAGGTCGTGGGCCGGTCCGCGGCGCTGCTGCTCGCCGGGGACGTCGCACCGCGCGCTCCCGTCGGCACCCGCTGGGACGGCACCATCGAACTCCGCCACCGGGACGGCCGTACGGTCCCGGTCTGGCTGCTCGCGCACCACAGCACGGCGCGGGACGAACAGCCCGGTCACTGGCTGGTGGTCTGCCCCCTGGAAGGCGGCGGGCCGCGGACCCCGGACGACCCGCTGGCGACGGCCGCGCTGACGCAGTCGCCGTGTGCCATCGCGGTCTACGACGACCAGCTCAGGCTGCGCCGGGTGAACGACGCGATGGCCGAGGTCATCGGGCTGCCCGAGGAGCGGATCCAGGGGCTCAGGGTCACCGAGATCGGCGGCAAGCCGGAGAGCGCGGACCTGGAACGGAACATGCTCCGGGTGCTGGCCTCGGGCCGCCCGCTGGACGTGCAGACGTACATGCGCACCGGCGGCGAGGACCGGGCGCACGCCTGGCTGGCCCGGATGGCACCGATCACCGACGCCGGCGGACGCGTCCGGGGCGTGAGCCTGGCCGCCCACGACTTCACCGAGAACTACCTCGCCCGCGAGCGACTCCAGCTGGTCAACGCGGCGAGCGTGCGCATCGGCAGCACGCTCGACGTCATCCGTACGGCTCAGGAGCTGGCGGACGTCTGCGTCCCCGCGCTCGCGGACCTGGTCACCGTCGACCTGCTGGACCCGCCGGAGCACGGCGGCGACCTCCCGGCGCGGCTGGCCGCGCCGGTCACCCTGCGCCGCACCGCGCACCAGTCCGTGCTGCCCGGCATTCCCGAGGCGGTCCTCAAGCCCGGGCAGACCGAGGTCTACCCGGCCTCCTCGCCGCAGGCCGACTCGCTGACCGCGGGGCACACGATCGTGGTCTCGGTGGCGTCCGGCGCGCTGGACCAGTGGCTGTCCTGGAACAAGGCCCGCGGGGAGCGGGTGCGCGAGTTCGGCGTGCACTCGTCGATGTCGGTGCCGATCCAGGCCCGCGGCACCACCCTGGGGGTCGCGGTGTTCAGGCGGCACCGGCGGCTCGACCCGTTCGGCCCGGACGACGTGCTGCTCGCCGAGGAGATCACGGCCCGGGCCGCCGTCTGCATCGACAACGCCCGCCGGTACTCGCGCGAACGCGAGACCGCCCTGGCCCTGCAGCGCAGCCTGCTGCCCCGGACGCTGCCCCGCACCGCCGCACTGCAGGCCGCCTCCCGCTATCTGCCGGCGGCGCGGGCCGGGGTGGGCGGCGACTGGTTCGACGTGATCCCGCTGTCCGGGCTGCGGGTCGCCATGGTCGTCGGGGACGTCGTCGGCCACGGTGTGCAGGCCTCGGCGACCATGGGCCGGCTGCGGACCGCCGTACGCACCCTGGCCGACATCGACCTGGCCCCCGACGAGCTGCTCACCCACCTCGACGACCTGGTGCTCCGGCTCTCGGCGGAGCACGGCGGCGAGGGCAGCCCCGGCGAGGTCGGCGCGACCTGTCTGTACGCCGTCTACGACCCGGTCTCCCGGCGCTGCACACTCGCCCGCGCCGGGCATCCGCCGCCCGTCCTGCTCCGGCCCGGCCACCGCCCCCACCGCCTCGACCTGCCCGCCGGTCCCCCGCTGGGGCTTGGCGGGCTTCCGTTCGAGTCGGCCGAGGTGACGCTGGACGAGGGCACGGTCCTCGCGATGTTCACGGACGGGCTGATCACCTCCCGGCACCGGGACCCGGACACCGGCCGCCGGCTCCTGCACGAGGCGCTGGCGGCGTACAGCGACTCCCTGGACGAGATCTGCGACCGGATCCTGCACGCCCTGCTGCCGCCGGGCGGCGCGGTCGACGACGTGGCCCTGCTGCTGGCCCGCACCCAGGGCCTGCCGCCGTCCCGGGTGGCGTCCTGGGACGTCCCCGCCGACCCCGCCCTGGTCGCGCCGATCCGCAAGCAGGCCGTGGAACAGCTCGACGTGTGGAACCTGAGCATGGCCGCCTTCACGGCGGAGCTGGTGGTCAGCGAGCTGGTCACCAACGCCATCCGCTACGGCGCCCACCCCATCCGGCTCCGCCTGATCCACGACACGACGACCCTGATCTGCGAGGTCTCCGACTCCAGCCACACGGCCCCGCACCTGCGCCGGGCAAAGACCTGGGACGAGGGCGGCCGCGGCCTGCTGCTGGTGGCCCAGCTGACCCAGCGCTGGGGCACCCGGCACACCGCGGAGGGCAAGACGATCTGGGCCGAGCTGTCCCTCCTCGAGGACGACATCGTCTAGGGCACGCTAGGGCCTGTCCGGTCCCGGCGGCCCCAATCCCGGCCCCGGCCCCGGCCGCCGCCGGTCAGCCGGTCAGGACCACCAGCTGACGGGTCGCGCGGGTCATCGCGACATAGCGGTCCACGCCGCCCTCGACGCCGGTGCCGAAGTCCTCCGGGCCGACGAGGACGACCAGGTCGAATTCGAGTCCCTTCGACAGCTCGGGGGTGAGCGAGGCGACCCGTGAGGACGGGGCGAAGCGGGGGTCGCCGATGACGCAGGCGACGCCCTCGGCGTGGGCGGCGAGCCAGGTCCCGAGGATCTCGTCCAGCTCCGCCACGGATCCGTGGACCACGGGAAGGCCGCTGCTCCGGATCGAGGTCGGCACGTTGGCGTCCGGGAGCACGGCCCGGATGACCGGTTCGGCCTCCGTCCTGATCTCTTCCGGGGTGCGGTAGTTGATGCTGAGCGAGGCCAGGTCGACGCGGTCGAAGCCGACCCGGGCCAGGCGTTCCCGCCAGGTCTCCGGGAACCCGCGCCGGGCCTGGGCGCGGTCCCCGACGATGGTGAAGCTCCGGGACGGGCAGCGCAGCAGCAGCATCTGCCATTCGGCGTCGGTGAGTTCCTGGGCCTCGTCGACGACGATGTGCGCGAACGGGCCGGCCAGCAGGTCCGGGGCGAGGGTGGGCAGTTCGGACTCGTCGACCAGGCTGACCTTGGCGTCCTCGCCGCGGAGCATGATCACCAGGCCCTCGCCGTCGTCACCGTCGGCGCCGGAGTCGGCGGCGGCCCCGATCAGGTTGTCGACGACCTGCGCCATGCGCTCGCGCTGGGCCGCGAGGACGGCCTCCTGCCGCCGCATGCGCCGGTCCGCCTCCGGGTCGCCGAGCCGCTGCCGGGCCGCGTCCAGGAGCGGCAGGTCGGACACCGTCCAGGCCTGGGCGTCGGCGCGCTGGAGCCTGCGCACGTCGTCGCGGCCGAGCCAGGGGGCGCACAGCCGCAGATAGGCGGGGACCGTCCAGAGGTCCCCGACCAGGTCGGTCGCCTCCAGCAGCGGCCAGGCGCGGTCGAGGCCGTCGACCAGGTCGCGGTCCTGCCGCAGCGACCTGCCGAACTCCTCGGGCGTGACGTCGTCGCCGGCGTACTTGTCCAGGAGGATGGCGGCCAGTTCCGCCCAGATCTGGTCGCGTGCCTCGTTGTGCGGGGTGCCGGGGGCCGGGGCCCGGAACGCGTCGGCCCAGTCGTCGGCGGTCAGCCGGAGGTCGGCCCAGTCGGTCGTGACCGTCATCCCCGCGGCGGGCGGCTCCTCGTAGAAGCGGACGGCCGTCTCGATCGCCCGGACCATGTCCGCGGACGACTTGAGACGGGCCGCCTCCGGGTCGGCCTCGGCCGTCGCGGCGGCTCCCTCCTCGACGAGGTCCCGCAGGACGCAGGTCTGCACGCCCTCCTCACCGAGGCTCGGGAGGACGTCGGAGACGTAGTTCAGGTAGGGCCGGTGCGGGCCGACGAACAGCACCCCGCCCCGGCGGTGGCCGAGTCGCGGGTCGGAGTAGAGGAGGTGGGCCGTGCGGTGCAGGGCGACGACCGTCTTGCCGGTGCCCGGGCCGCCGTCGACGACGAGGGCGCCGCGGGAGCCCGCGCGGATGATGGCGTCCTGGTCGGCCTGGATGGTGGCGAGCACGTCGCGCATCCGCTCCGACCGGTCGGCGCCCAGGCTGGCGATGAACGCGGACTGGTCGTCCAGCGCGGCGTGCCCGTCGAGGCCGTCGGCGGTGAACACCTCGTCCCAGTAGTCGCCGATCCGGCCGTCCGTCCAGCGGTACCGGCGGCGGCTGCGCAGCCCCATGGGGTCGGCGTGGGTCGCGGCGAAGAACGGTTCGGCCGCGGGTGACCGCCAGTCGATCAGCAGCCTGCGGCCCGTGCTGTCGGTGAGGCCGAGACGGCCGATGTACACGGGCTCGGGGTCGTCGGTACCGACCATGCGTCCCAGGCAGAGGTCCAGGCCGAAGCGGCGCAGGGTGCGCAGCCGTCCGGTCAGCCGGTGGACCTCGTTGTCCCGGTCCATCGCGGCCCGGCCGGTGCCGCCCGGTGCCCTGAGCTCGGCGTCGAGGCGGTCGGACAGCTCGGCGATCGACTGTGCGAGGCATTCGGCCACGGCGGCGAGGTGCCGCTCGTCGCCGGCGATCAGGGCGGGGTCGGCCTTGGCGGCGAGCCGTTCGGGCAGGTCGAAGGCGCGGGTGGTCAGGGGGGTCAAGGCATCAGCTCCGTGGGGAGGCCGGGCGGCCGGGGGCGCGTACGGCAGGGTGTCCGGAAGGGCCGGAAGGGCCCGAAAGGTGGGATGGACTTGGAGGGCGGGATGAACTTGGAGGGCGGGGGCGCGGGGCTGGCGATGGTGATCCGGAGCTCATGGCAGGTTGCGGTGCGTGGGAGACCGCGGGGCCGTCGTGGCCGGTCGCGCCCACACGGCGGAGCCGCATATGGATACGGCCCCGCGCCCCTGAGCGGGGCGCCGCAGTGGCCGTCAGGCGGTACGTCGCGCCATGTTCAGGCCTCGTCCAGGAGCAGCCTGGCCGCGGTCACCGCTCCGTCGGTGCGCATCACGCCGGCCACGGCGGCCGCACGGGTGCGGGTCTCGGGGTTGAGGGCGGCCGCGAGCGCGGCCGACAGGGAGTCGACGGACGGCACCGGGCCGTCGTGGGCCGCGCCGATGCCCAGTTCGGCCACCCGGGCGGCCCAGTGCGGCTGGTCGACGATCTGGGGGACGATCACCTGCGGCGCGCCGGCCAGGGCGGCGGTCGTCGTGGTGCCCGCCCCGCCGTGGTGCACGACGGCCGCCACCCGGCGGAACAGCGCCTGGTGGTTGACCTCGCCGATCGTGAAGCAGTCGTCCTTGTCGTCGGACGGTGCCAGTTCCGCCCAGCCGTGCCCGACGAGTACCCGACGCCCCTGGGCGCGCACCGCCTCGACGGCCGTCCGGGCGGCGTCCGGCGCGCCGCGCAGCGCCATGCTGCCGAAACCGACGTACACCGGCGGCTCACCGGCGGCCAGAAACGCGGACAGGTCGTCGGGCAGCGGCCGTTCGTCCGGCACGATCCACGCCCCGGTCTGCACGAGGTCGAGGTCCGTGAGGTCCTGCCACGGGCCCAGGACCGGGTCGGCCGCCAGCCATGCCCGGCCGGTGAGGACATGGTCGCGGACGTTGTCGACGGGCGGCAGGCCGAGCGCCGCCCGGCGGCTGTTGAGGGCCTCGCCGTACAGCGCGTTCACCCGCTCGCCGTCCACCTTCCACAGCGTCCGCAGGTCGGCGTCCGGTGGGGCCGGACGGCCCGGGCGCCCCGCCGGCGGGAAGTACGGGGACGGCATGCCGAACGGATGCGGGCAGGCGAACACGTAGCGGATGCCGAGCTGCTCCGTCACCGACCGGGCGCCGGCCGGCATCAGGCCGCTCGCCACCAGCGCGTCGCACCCCTCGGCCGCCGGGCCGACCGTGTCGAAGTGCGCGGCGACCAGCTCGGGCGCGAGCCTGAAGGCGTCCTCGGGCGACGGCTTCGGCCTGGTCACCAGCGCGCGTACGGACGGCCCGAACGACACATGCGGGAGTCCCGCGCGGGCCAGCAGCTCGGTGAACTCCGCGTCCGGCGGTGCGCACACCCGCACCTCGGCCCCGAGCGAGCGCAGCGCCGCCCCGAGTCCCGCGAGCGGCTCGACGTCTCCGCGCGACCCGTATCCCATCAAAAGCACACGCATGTAGCAGATCCCCCAAATACCGCGGTTCCTGGCTTCGGCCTGCGATTCTGCGGGACGAGGGGGGCCTTGCCGCAAGCCCCCCAGTGCGCTATAAGTTGAGAGTGGCAAGGAGTGGGTGAACTCCTCGCCCTATTTTTTTGGCCGGGCACGCATGCCCGGCGCCTCTTCCCCTTACGGCGCGCTCAGCCAGGGGCGGACCTGCTTGCGTGCCTCGTGCAGCCGGGACTTGAGCGTGCCCAGCGGGATGCCCACCCGCTCGGCGACCTCGGCGTAGTCCAGCTGGCAGATGTCCCGGTAGACGAGCGGCGCGACCAGCTGCGGGTGCTCCCGCTCCAGCCGGTCCAGCGCCTCGAGCAGATCGATCCGGGACCCGGCGATCACGCTCGTCGTGCGCGGGTCGACGTGCTCGGTCGGTTCGATGGTCGCCGGCTGCTCCGCCGCCCGCCGCTTCAGGTCCCGGTACTTCTGCCGGGAGCAGTTGGCGACGACCGTGTACAGCCAGGTGCTGAAGCGGCTGCGGCCCTCGAACGTGGAGATCTTCCGGGAGATCTGGAGCAGTACGTCCTGGGCCGCCTCCTCGGCGTCCTCCCGGCACGGCAGGAACCGCCCGCAGCGTCGTACGACGTCGGGCCAGACCGCGGACAGCAGCTGGTTCAGGGCCACCTGGTCGCTGGCGGCGGCCCGCCTGGCGAGGTCTTCGGTCAGCGCGGCGTCCGGCACGGGAGGTCCCCCTCGAAGTCGATCTCAGGACAGGCATGATAGTCGTATGCAACCCCTGGAGCGGATCGGCCGCTATCGCCTCGAACGGCGCCTGGGCACCGGTGCCTTCGGGACGGTCTGGCTCGCTTACGACGACCAGCTGGACGCCCCGGTGGCGGTGAAGGTGCTCGCCGACAACTGGTCCCACCGGCTCGACATCCACGACCGCTTCCTGTCCGAGGCGCGGCTGCTGCGGCGGGCCGACTCGAAGCGGGTGGTGCAGGTCTACGACATCGGCGAACTCCCGGACGGGCGGCCGTACTTCGTGATGGAGTACGCCGACGCGGGCACCCTCGCCGACCTGCTCGGCGGCGGCCCGCTCCCGGTCCCCGACGCGCTGCGGCTGACCGCGCTGGCGGCGCGCGGCGCGGCGGACCTGCACGGGGCGGGGATCGTGCACCGGGACATCAAGCCGACCAACGTGCTGCTGCGCACCGCGCCGGACGGCACCCGGCGGGTGCTGCTGGCCGACCTGGGGCTGGCCAAGAGCCTGGCGCAGGCCTCGGGGCTGACCCTGGCCGCCGGTTCGGCGGGATACCAGCCGCCGGAGCAGGCCCAGCCCGGCGAGGGCATCGACGCCCGCGCCGACGTCTACGCGCTGGGCGCGGTGGGCTACGAACTGGTCACCGGCACGGTGCCGGCGGCGCCCGGGCAGGTCGTCCGGCCGGAGCGGCTGCGGCCGGATCTCGGGGACGACGTGCAGCGGGCGCTGATGCGGGCCCTGGAGCCGGACCGGCAGCGGCGCTGGCCGACGGCGCAGGCCTTCGCGGACGAGCTGGACCGGCTGGCGGCGGCCGCGGCGGCCCGCCGGCCGCGGCGGCTCGACGGCGTCCGCCGGCGGCTCAACATCGTCACGCTCACCCTCGCCGCGGTCCTGGCGGCCGGCGGCACGGCCCTCGCGGTCACGCTGGCGCACCGGGACGGGACGACGAGCGCGGAGACGAAGGTCTCCGACTCCACCGGCCGGGTGGTGGCCGAGGTGCCGTCCGGATGGGCGGGCGAGCTGCGCAACTCCGGCTGGAACCCGCAGGCCCTGGGGCTGGCCTCCGCGCACGAGCCGGGTCTGGAGGTCGCCGACGACGTGTCGGAGTGGCAGGACCTGACGGCCGCGGTGAACGGCGTGTTCATCGGGGTGAGCGAGCACGGGGACGTCGCCGCCAAGGTGAAGGCCCTGTCCCACACCGGCTGCCACTACGACGGCAGCCGCGCCTTCACCGGCACCGAGTGGAAGGGCCGGGTCCGCAGCTGGAGCGACTGCTCCGGAGCGGGCGGCTCGATCCAGGAGGCGGCCCTCGCCCCGGCCGGCGGGGACAGCCAGCCGCAGGTGTACGTGCAGGTGCGGCAGAAGGGCGCCGTCGACAAGACCGCCACGGACGGCATCCTGCGCTCCCTTCGGGTCACCTGACCCGGTGAGTTTCGGCGTGCCCCCGAACTTTTCCGCCGTTTCTCGCATCGGATGGGAGTGACGGCGCACGGAGCGCCTCGGGCACACCCGGCACGCGTGCCACGACATCCAGGAGTGTTGATCCACATGGCGCACACGTCCCAGTCCTTGCGGCGCGGGGCGGCCCTGCTCGCGAGCACGGTCGCCGCTCTGGGCCTCCTGACCGCCTGCGGCAACGGCGGTCAGGGCAAGTCCCCGGAGTCGGTGTCGGGCACGGCCGCGCCCGCGACCGGCAACGCGTCGAGTGCGGACAGCGCGGGCACCTCCGCCGTCCCGTCCGGCGACGGGTCCTCGCCGGCGTCGCAGACGGGTGCCTCGGCCACGGGCGGCGGTTCGTCGACCGGGGGCACCACGACCGGCACCGCCGCCGCGGCCGGCACCCGCTGCCACACCTCGGAGCTGACCGCCTCGGTGGGCGCCGACAATCCGGGGGCCGGTCAGGAGAACTTCCCGATCGTGCTCACCAACAAGTCGGGCCGCACCTGCACCGTGCGCGGCTACCCGGGCGCCGCCTTCGTGAACGCCGCCGGCACCCAGCTCGGCCCCGACCCGCAGCGCGAGTCGGGCACCACGGCCACCACGGTCACCCTCGAGCCGGGCCGGAGCGCCTGGGCGGGGCTGACCTTCTCCAACCCGGAGATCAGCGGCGCCAAGACCACGACGCCGGCCGCCCTGCTGGTCACCCCGCCGGACGAGAAGGACTCGCTGAAGGTCACCTGGAACAACGGCGCGGTCCCGGTGTCCGGGAACGCCTCCTCGGTGCGCCTGAACGTGTTCAGCGCCGGTACCGGCGTCTGACCACCCCCTGACCGGACCCCGCTGCCCACTCCCCCGGGCAGCGGGGTTCGTCATGTCCGGGCCACGACTGTCACAGGCGTGCAACACGCACGGCCGGCTCCGATCTTTTTCGCCGGACCGCTCATCGAACCCGTCGACCACACAGCAACAGGGCTCCACGAGGGGCCGGGACGACGGAATCGGGGACGGACATGAGCGGCATCTCTCGCAGGCGGGTGCTGACGGCGGGCGCGACGGCGGGGGCCCTGAGTGCGCTCTCCGCCTGCTCGAACGGCAACTGGACGCTGGGCGGCAGCAGTTCGGGCGACGGCGTCAAGGACGGCGGCGCGGGCGGCGGCGCGCCGGCCAAGCCGCTGAAGCTCATCGGCGACGGCTCCACCGCCGACACCGGCGCACAGCCGCACCAGCCGAAGGCGACCCGGATGGCGGCCGGCAGCAAGCCGCCGCAGTTCGTGGTCTTCTCCTGGGACGGCGCGGGCGAGCTCAGCAACCAGCTGTTCTCCCGGTTCCGGAAGGTGGCCGCGGACCACGGCGCGAGGATGACGTTCTTCCTCTCCGGCATCTACACCCTGCCCGAGTCCAAGAAGGACCTCTACCACCCGCCGCAGCACCAGGTCGGCGCCTCCGCGATCGGCTACCTCTCCGACCGGCACATCCACAACACGCTCCAGCAGGTGCGTGCCGCCTGGCTGGAGGGCCACGAGATCGGCACCCACTTCAACGGGCACTTCTGCGGCTCCGACGGCGTGCGCAACTGGTCCCCCGCCGAGTGGCGCAGTGAGATCGACCAGGCCATGGACTTCGTCACCAAGTGGAAGACGAACACCGGCTTCACCGACCTGGAGCCGCTGCCCTTCGACTACAGCAAGGAGCTGATCGGCGGCCGCACCCCGTGCCTGGAGGGCCAGGCCAACCTGCTGCCCACGGCCGCCGCGCTCGGCTGGAAGTACGACGCCAGCTCCCCCGGCGGCCTGCAGATCTGGCCGACCAAGGTGCAGGGCAACCGCATCTGGGACTTCCCGCTGCAGTCCATACCGTTCTCCGGGCACTCCTTCCAGGTCCTGTCGATGGACTACAACATGATGTACAACCAGTCCGCCGGCAACCCGCTGGGCGACAAGACCCAGTACGACGCCTGGCGCACCCAGGCCCGCGACACCTACGTGGCCGGCTTCGAGCGGGCGTACTCCACCAACCGGGCGCCGTTCTTCATCGGCAACCACTTCGAGCGCTGGAACGGCGGCATCTACATGGACGCCGTCGAGGAGGCGATCGGAAAGATGGCCGAGTACGACGACGTGCGCTTCGTCTCCTTCAAGCAGCTGGTGGCGTGGCTGGAGGCGCAGGACCCGGCGGTGATCCGGAAGCTGCGCACCCTGAACCCGGGGCAGGAGCCGGTGGGCGGCTGGGGAGAGTTCCTGGGCGCGGCGGGTACCCGGACCTCGTAACCGGGTCCGTCCGCCGTCATCTGCTTTCATGGGCGGGCCGTACTTGATCACACCTCCGAGGAACGCGCCCTGAACACCCCGCTCGCCGAGACCCTGTCCGTCCTCCTGCTCGCCGCCGTTCTCGCCTGGGCCGTGATCCGGCCGCGCGGCTGGCCGGAGGCGGTGCTGGCCGTACCGGCGGCGGGGATCGTCGTCGCGACCGGCGCGATCTCCCTCGACCACGCGCGGGCGGAGGCCGAGCAGCTGGGCCCGGTCGTCGGTTTCCTCGCCGCCGTCCTGGTGCTGGCCCACTTCTGCGACGTGGAGGGCCTGTTCCAGGCCTGCGGGGCGTGGATGGCCCGGTGGTCGGGCGGGCGGCCGGTGCGCCTGCTGACCGCGGTGTTCGCGCTGGCGTCGGTGATCACGGCCGTACTCAGCCTGGACGCGACGGTGGTGCTGCTGACGCCGGTGGTGTTCGCGACGGCGGCCCGGTCCGGGGTGCGGGCCAAACCGCACGTCTACGCCTGCACACACCTGTCCAACACGGCCTCGCTGCTGCTGCCGGTGTCCAATCTGACGAACCTGCTGGCGTTCGCGGCGAGCGGGCTGGGCTTCACCCGGTTCGCGGCGCTGATGGTGCTGCCCTGGCTGGTGGCGATCGGCGCCGAGTACCTGGTGTTCCGGCGGTTCTTCGCCCGTGACCTGTCCTCGGCGGCCCCGGGCTCCGCGGATCCCGGCGAGCCGCCCCGGCTGCCGGTGTTCGCGCTGGTGACGGTGGCCTGCACCCTCGCCGGGTTCGTGCTCACCTCGGCGGTCGGCATCGACCCGGCGTGGGCGGCGTGCGCGGGCGCCCTGGTCCTGGCCGGGCGGGCGCTGCTACGGCGGCAGGCGACCCCGCTGACGGTGGTGAAGGCGGCCGCGCCCGCGTTCCTGGCGTTCGTGCTGGCGCTCGGGATCGTGGTGCGGGCGGTCGTCGACAACGGGCTCGCGGACGCCCTCGGCCATGTGCTGCCGGACGGGACCGGCCTGCCGGCACTGCTCGGCATCGCCGCGCTGGCCGCCGTCCTGGCGAACATCGTGAACAACCTGCCTGCGGTGCTGGTGCTGCTGCCGCTGGCCGCGCCGGCCGGGCCGGGCGCGGTGCTGGCGGTGCTGCTCGGGGTGAACATCGGACCGAACCTCACCTACGCCGGGTCGCTCGCGACGCTGCTGTGGCGCAGGATCGTGCACCAGCACGACCACGGGGTCGACCTCGGGGAGTTCACCCGGCTGGGGCTGCTCGCCGTGCCGACCGCGCTGTGCGGTGCGGTGGTGGCACTGTGGGGGGCGCTCCAGGTGGTCGGGGTGTGAACGGGTCCGGGCGAAAGCGCCCCGTAAGGGGCGCGGGGGGTACCCCCGGCCGAAGGCTGGGGGAGGAACTGCGCGACCAGCCACGACGGCGCCGCAGTCGGCCTGCGGCAGGTCGCGGCACTTCAAGCGGAGCGCGTAGTCGGGAAACAGCTGGGAGGCCATGGACATGCGGGTGATCGTCTGGCTGGTCGAGGGGACCTGGCCGGCCTGTGTGGACACGGCGCGCGGCTACACGCGGGACGCGTCCGAGGTGGTGCTGCTGCACGTGGCCGAGCCGGGGGTGGCCGGGCTCGCGCACGGCGCCTTCTCGGGGCTGCTGGGCCGGGCCGGCTCGGAACCGGACCCGGAGCGGCGGCTCGTGGAACTCGGCGGGGCGTCGGGGGCGGAGCTGCTGGCGGCGGCCGAGGCCCGGCTGGGGCGGCCGTGCACCCGGCTGGAGCGGGTCGGCCGGGTCGAACGGGAGGTGGTGGCCGCCGCCGGCGACGCCGGCCTGCTGGTCCTGGCTCGCGACGGCGACCGGTCCCGGCTCGGGCCGCACAGCCTGGGCAAGGCCGCGCGGTTCGTCGTCGACCACGCGCCCTGCCCGGTGCTGCTGGTGTGGCCGGAGGGTGCGCCGGACCTGACGACGATGCCGCCTGCGCCGCCGCACCCCTGAGCCCGCGCGGGCTCAGCGACCGCCGTGGTGGCCGCCGCCCCCGCCGTCGTAACCGCCGCCGTAACCGCCGCCGTAGCCGCCGCCGTCCCCCGGGCCGTAGCAGTAGCCCGGGTACTCGACGCACGGGTCGTAGCTGGAGCTGCTCGACGGCGTCGGCTGCGCGGTCGTCTTCGACGCCGACGGGGTGGGCGTCGGCGTGGGCTTCGCGGCCTTGGTGGTCGGGGTGGCGGCCGCGGTCGGCGTCGGGGTGGTGTCGGCGTCCCAGTTGACGATCTGCATCTGCAGGTCGGGCTGGGAGGTGTCCATCACCCAGCGCTGCGAGCTGACGTTCGCCCGGGTCTTGACCACGAGGGCACCGCCGCCGTCGGTGGCGGCCGGTGCGAGCGCCAGGTCCTGGTCCCAGCGGGGCACCAGCGCGCCCTGGAGGGTGAAGTCGTAGTGGACGCTCTTGCCGGCCTTGGACCCGGTCGTGGCCGTGCACGGGGCGAGCTGCACGGAGTAGCCCAGGTGCGAGTCGAGGCACAGGTCGGGTGCGGCGGCGTTGCGCAGCAGTCCGTCGCCCTCGTACGTCCACTGCTGGCTGGCGACCGAGGAGCACTCGGCGAGCTCGGTCTCGGCGCCCTTGACGGCCTTCTTGCCGACCACGCCGATACAGAGGCCGGAGGCGATGTTGTGCAGCCGGCCGCGCAGGGTGCCCTGCGTGGTCCGGCTGGTGCCGATCCAGGACGGGCCCGAGGTGGCTTTGCCGGCCGGCGTGGCGGACGGCTTGGCGCCGGCCGAGGTGCCGCCGTCGCCGGAGCCGAGCACCGACCACAGCACCAGCGGCAGCACGACCAGACCGCTCACGGTGGCCACGGCCACGGTCAGGTTGCGGCGCCGTACCCGGCGGGCGGCCCGCTGCTGGGCGCGGCGGGAGGCGACGGGGTGCACGACCATGTCCTTGCCCGGGGCGGCCGGCCGCACGAACGCCTCGCCGCCCGTGAAACCCGCGGTGGGCGCGGTCGCGGGCTCGGCCGGCTGCTCGGCCGGGCCGGCGGCCCGGGACTCCATGTAGGCGCGGGCGCCCCAGCCGAGCACGGCCTCGGCGAGGGCGATGCCAAGTCCGCCGTTGAACTGCTGGAGCTGGTCGGCGGTGTACCGGCAGTGCTTGCAGCCGTTCAGGTGCTGCTGGAGGTCCCGGTCGATGTCGACCCCGCCGCGCCGGAAGGTCACGTCGATCATCCGGACGTAGCGCTGGCACTCGTCCTCGTGGGCGAGTTCGCGGTGCACCTGGAGGCACTCCTCGCGCATCCGCTCGCGGGCCCGGCGCAGTTCGACACGCGCGTCCTGCTCGTCCAGGCCCAGCAGTGCGGCGGGGGCCGCCAGGGGCTCCGACTCGACCTCGGTGTGCCACAACACGGTCCGCGAGGACGGGGTCAGCCGCTGGAAGGCGCGGGAGAGCAGCCGCCGGTTCGCGGGCGGGAGCAGCCGGGAGGCGGCCCGCTCGCCCTTGCCGACGCGCAGCTGGGGGTGGAGCAGTTCGCCGCGGCCGTCGTTGTCCCATTCCGCGGCGATACGGCGGACGGTGACAAGGAGCTGGGGGCGCCAGGCGGCGGTCGGGCCGGCCTGGCGGAGGGATTCACCGAAGAGTCTGGTGAATGCGGCGGTGGTGAGCATTCCCGCGCCGCGCGTCCCGTCGGTGCACAGACGGGCGTAGGCGAAGGCCGCTTCCCAGTGCCGGTCGAGAAGTTCACCGACGGGGTGGAGGGCGGGGGCGGTGCCCGTCCACTGCTTGAGCTCGGCGCTGAGCTGCTCGTCGGTGACGTCGAACGGCCGGGCGGGGGTAGGGGAATTCCCCAGGCCTGCGTCATTCACGGCTGCATTCCTTCCAGACGCAACGCGGGATTCGGCCCATACCGTCTGGTATGCGACCGGTATACAACCCGGCCGACACCGAGGTCGGATGGGCTTGTTGGGGGGTTCGGGACGCGGACGTCCGCCGTCGGCAGCTCTTTTGAAGCGTGGGGGGCGTACGGGAGCGGCCTCGCGCATGCGGCGGTGAAAATAATTGTCCGCATGCCGACACGGCACACCTTTGCACAGGCCAGCAGGGCAGAACAAGGGATCTCGGGGTTTTGCGCATTGCCCGGAGGTTGCGGTAATTTGACGAAACGTCAATGAGGGAGTCCGCGCTATGTCGCTGTATCGACATCGCAATTGGCGCGAGGATTCGGGGCCGACCGCCCCGGTATCGACACCAACCATTGAACCACGGCCCGACCTGCACAGGCGGCCCGGCCACCGGCTCCCGTGAAACCAATAACCGCGGACATTAGAGACGCCCACCGGAGCGGTGGCCGGCGGGCGGGACACCGTGTCCTTCTCGGAAAACCCGGTTGAAGTGGAACGGGCAGGGAATTCCGGACGCGACGGCGAACGCGCGGACCGGGTGAGCGTGCCAGGTCCAGGACACCGGACCGAGGAGGGCGGGCATGACGGCCACGGGCATCGACAGCACCAACCTGCGGCAGTTCGAGGAGGACGGCTTCACCGTCGTACGGGGCCTGTTCGGGCACGACGAGATCGACCGGCTGTGCGCGGAGTTCGCGGCGCTGCACGCGGCGGGGCGGGTGGTGCCGGGGCACTTCGAGCCGAAGCCGACGGCGGATCCGCTGCACCGGTATCCCCGGGTGATGCAGCCCCACGAGATCAGCGCGCTCGCGTTGCGGCTCCTGCTGGACCCGCGGCTTCGGGTGATCCTGGAGGCGCTGTTCGGGGAGGAGGTGCTGGCCGCGCAGAGCATGTTCTACTTCAAGCCGCCGGGGGCCCGGGGGCAGGCGCTGCATCAGGACAACTTCTATCTGCGGGTCGAGCCGGGGACGTGCGTCGCGGCGTGGGTCGCCTGTGAGGCGATCGACCGGGAGAACGGCGGCCTGGAGGTGGTGCCCGGGACGCATCGGATGGATCTGTTCTGCCCGGAGGAGTCGGATGCGGAGCTGTCGTTCGCGCGGGAGTACGTGGCACCGCCGGAGGGGCTCACGGCGGTGCCGGTCGATATGGCGGCGGGGGATGTGCTGTTCTTCAACGGGAGTCTGGTGCACGGGTCGCAGCCGAATCGCTCCGCCGGGCGGTTCCGGCGGTCGTTCATCGGGCACTACGTGGGGCGGTCGGCGGTGCGGATCGGGGAGTTCTACCGGACGTTGAGCATGGGTGGGGAAAGGGTTCCTTTGCTGGAGAGTAAGGGGGCTGGTCCGTGCGGTACGGAGCGGTAGTTGTTCGAGTGCGGGTGAGTGGGGGTTGAGCGCGCAGTTCCCCGCGCCCCTTACGGGGCACTTTCAGTGGCCGGAGATCGGATGGGGGCTGTAGGGCTGCTCCAGCTCCTCCAACTCCTTGTCGCTGAGCTCCAGTTCCACTGCCGCCACCGCGTCTTCGATGTGGCTCTGCTTCGACGCTCCGATGATCGGGGCCGTCACCGTGTTCTGGTGGAGGAGCCAGGACAGGGCCACCTGGGCGCGCGGGACGCCACGGTCGTCGGCGATGCGGGTGACCGCCTCGACGATCGCGCGGTCGCCCTCCTGGTAGAGGCGGTTGCCGAAGTTGTCGTTGGCGCTGCGCTCGGTGACCGTGCCCCAGTCGCGGGTGAGGCGGCCCCGGGCCAGCGGGCTCCACGGCAGCACGCCCACGCCCTGGTCGGCGCAGAGCGGCAGCATCTCGCGCTCCTCCTCGCGGTAGAGGAGGTTGTAGTGGTTCTGCATGGAGACGAACTTCGTCCAGCCGTTCCGCTCGGCCGTGTACTGGGCCTTGGAGAACTCCCAGGCGTACATCGAACTCGCCCCGATGTAGCGGGCCTTGCCCGCCTTGACGACGTCGTGCAGCGCCTCCATCGTCTCCTCGATCGGAGTGGCGTGGTCGTAGCGGTGGATCTGGTAGAGGTCGACGTGGTCGGTGCCGAGTCGGCCGAGGCTGTGGTCGATCTCGGAGAGGATCGCCTTGCGGGACAGACCGCCTCCGTTGGGGCCGGGGCGCATCCGGCCGTGCACCTTGGTGGCGAGGACGATCTCGTCGCGCCGGGCGAAGTCGCGCAGCGCCTTGCCGACGATCTCCTCGCTGGTGCCGTCCGAGTAGACGTTGGCGGTGTCGAAGAAGTTGATGCCGGCCTCCAGCGCCTGCCGGATCAGCGGGCGGGACGCCTCCTCGTCGAGGGTCCACTCGTGGGTGCCGCGGTCGGGCAGGCCGTAGGTCATGCAGCCCAGGCAGATCCTGGACACGTCCAGACCGGTGCGGCCGAGCTTCACGTACTCCATCGTTGTCTCCCACCGTCGAGATCACGTCGTACAGAGGCGAGCGTACGTCGGGCGTCCGCCCGGCCTCCTGTCGTGACGGTGGTTATCGGACGCCGTCAGGGCCGCTCCAGCAGGTCCAGCGCGCATTCCCAGGCGAACTCGGGGCGGGGGCCGTCCGCTTCGGCCGCACCGGCGTAGGGGCCGCCGAAGCGGACGCCGAGCGCGCGCAGCCGGGTCAGGCTCTCCTGGTAGGCGGGGTGGGCGGCCAGCGCGCCGGCGACGCAGGGCAGGACGGCGATCGGGACGCCGAGCCCCAGGGCCTCGCAGAGGGTGCCGACGGCCAGGGTGTCGGCGAGCCCGGCGGCCCACTTGTTGACGGTGTTGAAGGTGGCGGGGGCGACCACGACGGCGTCCGGCGCGGGAAAGGGGCGCGGGTCGGAGGGCCGGCGCCAGGCCGACCGGATCGGGCGTCCGGTGCGCGCCTCGGCGTCGGCCGTGTCGAAGAAGCCGTTCATGGCGACGGGCGTGGCGATGACCCCGACCTCCCAGCCGCGCCCCCGGGCCGCGGTGATGAGCCTGCCGACGTCCGCGGCGATGCCGGCGGCACAGACGACCAGATAGAGGAAGGGCTTGCGGGGCTCATCGGTCATCCGGGAACCCTATGCGGGCACTACCGGAGCGGGAAGGACAGGCCCCGCTCGGACTCCGGGCGCGGACCGTGGATCCGGCGCTCGTGCTCCTCGATCGGCACGTCGTTGATGCTGGCCTCGCGCCGGGTCATGAGTCCGTGCCCGTCGAACTCCCACAGCTCGTTGCCGTACGACCGCCACCACCGGCCGTCCGCGTCGCGGCACTCGTACTGGAAGCGGACGGCGATCCGGTTGCCGTCGAAGGCCCACAGGTCCTTGCGGAGCGCGTAGTCGAGTTCCCGGGCCCACTTGGCGGTGAGGAGCTCGACGATGGCGGCGCGGCCGGTGACGAAGGTGTCGCGGTTGCGCCAGACCGAGTCCTCGGAGTAGGCGAGCGCCACCCGTTCGGGATCGCGGGTGTTCCAGGCGTCCTCGGCGGCCTGGACCTTCTGGACGGCGGTCTCCCGGGTGAAGGGCGGCAGGGGCGGACGGTCGGCCATGGTCTCCTCCTCGATGAAGGGAGAACGTGCGTTCTCCCGGTCGCTGCTACCGTAGGAGAACGCACGTTCTCTCGTCAAGGAGTGGCCCATGGACAGCGCGGTGGCGCGTGAACAGGCTCTGGACGCCGCCGAGCGGCTGTTCTACGGGCGCGGGGTGCAGTCCGTCGGCATGGACGACATACGCGGCGCCTCCGGCGTCTCCCTCAAGCGGCTCTACCAGCTCTTCCCCGCGAAGGAGGAGCTCGTCGCGGCCTATC
Organism: Streptomyces sp. NPDC047061; assembly: GCF_040643955.1. Lineage (NCBI taxonomy): Bacteria > Bacillati > Actinomycetota > Actinomycetes > Kitasatosporales > Streptomycetaceae > Streptomyces > Streptomyces sp. NPDC047061. Next base: position 64,298 of record NZ_JBEYVI010000014.1, on the reverse strand, counting down.
TGGAGCGGCGGGACGTGCGCTGGCGGCAGCGGCTCGCCGAGCACGTCCGGCGGCACGAGGACCCCCGGGAGCGGCTGCTCGCGGTCTTCGACTGGCTGGAGGGGTGGTTCGGGGAGGCGGACTTCCGGGGGTGCGCGTGGATCAACGCGTACGGCGAGCTCGGCGCCACCTCCCCACGGGTGGTGGACCGGGTACGGGGTCACAAGCAGGCCTTCCGGGACTACCTCGCCGAGCTGGTGGCCGACGCCGGACTGGACGCCGCGCTCACCGGGCCGCTCTTCCTGCTCGCCGAGGGGGCGATGGTCACCGCGGGCATCACCGGGAGCACGGAGGCCGCGGCGGAGGCCCGCGCGGCGGCCCGGGTGCTGTTGCGCGCCGGGTGAGGTCAGCCGACGGCGACGAGCCGCGCGACCCTGGCGCGTGCCTCGGCGAGGGAGGCCGCGACCTCCTCCCCCCGGTTCGCCGTACCGGCCCTGGTGGACGGCCGGGTCGGCCTCGTCGTCGCCCCGCGGGGACGGCTGCGGTACGTCCTGCGGGTCACCGTCGAGGGTGACCGGGGGGCGGCCTACGAGGTGGTCGCCGACCCGGCACGACTGCGCGGGCTGGAACTGGCGGTGCCAGATGTGCCGGTGGCTGCCTAGCCCGTCGGCTCCTTCATCGTGATGGCGTGCACCGGGCAGGCCCGGGCCGCCTCCCTGACCAGCGGGTCGCCGCCGCCGTCTTCCATGCCGGGGAGCAGGGTGCTGAAGCCGTCGTCGTCCTGGGTGAAGACGTTCGGGGCGGTCAGGGCGCACTGGCCGGCGCCGATGCAGACGTCCTGGTCGATCTCGATGTGCATGGCAGGAGCCTCTTACCAGGTCACGGGGAGTTCCAGCATCCCCTGGATCGTGTCGCCGGGTTTGAAGGGGATCTCCTCCGGCGGTGCGGCGAGCCGCAGGTCCGGGAGCCGCTCCCACAGGGTGCGCAGGGCGATCTCCAGCTCGGTGCGGGCCAGGTTCTGGCCCAGGCACTGGTGGATGCCGAAGCCGAAGGCCACGTGGTGGCGGGCCGGGCGGTTCCAGTCGAGGGTGTCGGGGTCGTCGTACACGGACTCGTCGCGGTTGATGACGGAGGTCGCGAAGAGCACGCCGTCGCCCTTGCGGATGGTGGTGCCGGCCACCTCGATGTCCTCCAGGGCGACGCGCAGCAGCCCGTCGGCGATGGACAGCATCCGCATGAGTTCCTCGACGGCGGCCGGCACCAGGGTGGGGTCGGCACGCAGTTCGGCGAGCCGCTCGGGCTGCTGGAGCAGGGTGAAGGTGCCGAGCGAGATCATGTTGGCGGTGGTCTCGTGCCCGGCGACCAGCAGGATGAGGGCGAGCGAGACGACCTCGGCACGGTCGAGGGCACCGTCGCGCAGTCGTTGGTGGACGAGGACGTCGAGGACGCCGTCGCCGGGGGCCGCGTCCCGGCTCTTCAGGTCGGCCAGGTCGCCCAGGTAGGCCTCCAGCTTCTCCCGCGCGTCCAGGGAGTCGGCGGGCTCCGGACCGCGCAGCAGCCGCCGGGACTGCGCCTCGAAGAACTCGTGGTCCGCGTAGGGCACACCGAGCAGGTCGCAGATGACCATGGACGGCACGGGCAGGGCGAAGGAGCTCACCAGGTCGGCGGGCGGTCCCTCGGCGATCATCTTGTCGAGCAGCTCGTCGACGATCCGCTGGATGGCGGGCCGCATCCCGGTCGCCCGTTTGAGGGTGAAGTCCGGGATCAGCATGCGGCGCTGGGTCTGGTGCTCGGGATCGTCGAGGCCGAGCAGGGCGACCTGGCGGCGCTCCCGGGCCGCCGCGAACCGGGCGTTCGGCATCGGGAAGTCCTCCCGCCGGCGGTCGCTGGAGAGCCGGGGGTCGGAGAGCAGCGCGCGGGCCGCGCCGTGGCCGGTCACCGCCCAGGCGGTGCGGCCGTCGTAGAGACGGATGCGGGCCAGCGGGTTGCCGTCCCGCAGCGGGTCGTAGCCGGTGGGTGGGTGGTAGGGGCACGTGCGGTCCTGCGGCCAGGCCACAGGTTCGGCCGGGTGGACAGGATCGGTGGGTTCCGTCACGCCCGTCAGTTCGTTCATGGAAGACCTCGCAGACGAATGTCGTACGTCGTGCCGATCTTCATTAGATGCCCGGGGCACCCATGGGACGATCGCAAGTTCAGCCAGATCGGTGAATCGGGTGATCTGGCCGAACCGCACGCGGTCGGGGGACGGTTCCGCGCCGAAATTCGCTTGCCGGTGCGGCGACGCGGGCCCCAGGATCTGCGCATGAACACTCCTGACGCCGTTGTGCCGCTGACCACCGCGACCGTCCGTCGGGTGCGGGTCCAGCAGCAGCCCGGGCGTCCCCGGAGGCCCGAGCCCGCACGCGCGTGACGGCCGCGCTCGTCGCCGGCCTGCTTGCCGGGTACGGGATCGCCGTCCCGGTCGGTGCGGTCGGCACATATCTAGTGTCCCTCACGGCCCGCACGTCACTGCGGACCGGCGCCTGCGCCGCGCTCGGCGTCGCGAGTGCCGACGGCCTGTACGCCCTGCTCGCCGCGGTCGGCGGGGCCGCGCTGGCGGCGGCCCTGCTGCCGGTGCTCGGGCCGCTGCGGCTGGTGTCGGCGCTGGTGCTGGTGGGGCTCGCCGTGCGCGGTGCGACGGTCGCGCTGCGCCAGTTCCGGGAGCGGCGGCTCACGACCAGGGAGGAGCGGCCGGTACCCGGCCCCGGGCGGGCGTATCTCGGCCTGCTCGGGATCACGCTGCTCAACCCGACGACGGTGATCTACTTCGCGGCCCTGGTGGTCGGCACGCGGTCCGCCGATCCGGTACGGCCGCTGGAGCAGGGCGTCTTCGTCCTCGCGGCCTTCGCCGCCTCGGCGAGCTGGCAGCTGCTGCTGGCGGGCGGCGGCGCGCTCCTCGGCCGGGGGCTGACCGGCCACCGGGGCCGCCTGGTCACGGCGCTGCTGTCGAGCTGCGTGATGCTGGGGCTGGCGGCCCGGATGGCGCTGTCACCGGGCTGACCGGCCGTGCGCCCGGGGCTCGGGGTACGGGCGGGATCCCGTCACGGGACCGGTGTCGTAGGGATGATCGGGAGCGCTCCCGGTGTTGAATCATGCCGTCAGTCATGGAAGCGAAGAGGGGACGGACCTCATGCCTCTTGAGGGCGAGTACGAGCCCAGCCCGACCGCCTGGGTGCGCGAGCAGGTCGAGCTGTACGAGAGCTCGGGCGGGAAGGAGGGCACCACCCTGATGGACACCGGGATGCCCGTCATCCTGCTCACCACTCTGGGCGTCAGGAGCGGGAAGATCCGCAAGACGCCGCTGATGCGGGTGGAGCACGACGGGAAGTACGCCGTGGTCGCCTCCCAGGGCGGTGCGCCCAAGCACCCGGTCTGGTACTTCAACGTCAAGTCGCACCCGGTCGTCGAGCTCCAGGACGGGCCGGCCAAGCAGGACATGACCGCCCGTGAGGTCACCGGTGCGGAGAAGGCCCAGTGGTGGGAGCGGGCCGTCGCGGCGTACCCGCCGTACGCCGACTACCAGAAGAAGACGAGCCGGGAGATCCCGGTGTTCGTACTGGAGGCGCAGTAACGGGGAACTGACGATTCCGGGAATCCATTCCGGCCGGGGACCGTCGGAATTTAGAAAAATCTGTTTCCGGAGGGCATGAACCGGCTTCGGGCCGGGCAGCCGAATAACAGGCCCCGCCGCGTTCCCCCGTCGCGGCGGGGCTTTCATGTACCTTCGTCTGCTTCCTGCTGTCCGAGCGCCACGAACCCCCCGTTCGCGCCGACAGGGGCCGATCACTCCGTGCGAGAAGCGGAAATGCGGGAACGCATTCCGCAGAGCCCCCGGTCGACCACGGGCGGCTCCCGGGCAAGGAGGACGCATGAGCGGCGGCGACGGCAACAGCGAGCTGGGACACAAGGCGTTCAGCCGGTCCCCCAGCCACTTCACGGACCGGATCACCACGGACGGGCGGAACGGCTGGCCGGTGGCGGCCGGACGCTACCGGCTGGTGGTCAGCCGCGCCTGCCCGTGGGCGAGCCGGGCGGTGATCTCCCGGCGGCTGCTCGGCCTGGAGGACGCCCTGTCGCTCGCCGTCACCGACCCGATCCAGGACGACCGCAGCTGGCGCTTCACCCTCGACCCCGACGGCCGTGACCCGGTACTCGGCATCCGGTACCTGAGCGAGGCCTACGACCGCCGGGAGACCTACTACCCGGGCGGGGTGAGCGTGCCCGCCGTCGTGGACGTGCCGAGCGGGCGGCTGGTCACCAACGACTACCAGCGGCTGACCCTGGACCTGGCCACCGAGTGGACGGCACTGCACCGGGACGGCGCGCCGGAGCTCTATCCGGCGCGGCACCGGGACGAGATCGACACGGTCATGGCGGAGGTGTACGAGGACGTCAACAACGGGGTGTACCGGGCCGGGTTCGCCCACGGGCAGGAGAAGTACGAGGAGGCGTGCGCGGGGGTGTTCCGGCGGCTGGAGCTGCTCGCCGGGCGGCTGGCCGGGCGGCGCTACCTGGTCGGGGACACCCTCACGGAGGCCGACATCCGGCTGTTCACCACGCTGGTGCGGTTCGACGCCGTCTACCACGGCCACTTCAAGTGCAACCGCTTCAAGCTCACCGAGAACCCGGTGCTGTGGGCTTACGCGAGGGACCTCTACCAGACGCCGGGATTCGGTGACACCGTCGACTTCGACCACATCAAGCGGCACTACTACCAGGTCCACACCGGGATCAACCCGACCCGTATCGTGCCCCTCGGCCCGGATCTCGCCGGGTGGCTGACGCCCCATCACCGGGAGGAGCTCGGCGGCCGGCCCTTCGGGGACGGGACGCCGCCCGGCCCGGTGCCGGCGGACGAGGAGGTCGCGGTCGCGGGGCGGCCCTGAGAACGCGGAGGCAGGCATGGCCAAGCGCACGAAGAAGCTGAAACTCCCGCTCGTCTACGCACCCGTCGGCCTGGTGCTGAGCTGGGCCGGCGGGGCGCTGGGCGCACTGGCCTTCCGCAGGACCTGGCTGGCGCTGCGCGGTGAGGAGGACGCTCCGGACGCCCTGGACCGGAACCGCGGCTGGGGCGAGGTGCTGCTGGCCGCGGCGGTCCAGGGCGCGGTCTTCGCGGTGGTGCGCAGCGCCGTGGACCGCACCGGCGCGACGGCCATAGAGCGCTCCACCGGGGTGTGGCCGACGGCCGGCAAGGGCGGCCGGGACCAGGTGGGCCCTCCGGGGGCGGGGCCCGACGCGGTGTGACGGAGCGCCCGGCCGGGCCGGTGTGACCGCGCTCCTGGTACGGCCAGGCCGGGCGCCTCTCCCCGGTCGGCGGATTCAGCCGCCCGCCGGGCGCTTCCCGGCGCGCAGCTGCGCGAGCCGGGCCTCGGCCGCCGTCAGCAGCAGGTCGAGGGCGGCCGGGTAGGAGCTGCCTCGCATCGAGGCCACGAGGTGGCGGGCGGTGGCCGCGATGTTCGGGTGGCTGGTGGCGGGCAGCCGGGCGTAGGTGTCCCGCCACACGTCCGCCTCGGCGTCCCGGGCGGCCTTGGGCAGGGCGGTGTTGGCGGAGTCGAGGGCGCCGTACGCCAGGGCCTGGTCGACGAAGGCGTGGTAGACGCGGACCGCCTCGGGATCCGGGAAACCGGCGTTCCGCAGCACCCCGAGGATGGTCTCGACGGCCCGGATCTCGTACGTCCGCCCGGTCACCCGGTGGGCACTGAGCACCGCCGCCCGGGGGTGGGCGAGGGCACCGGCGTGCATGCGCAGGCCGAGGTCGCGCAGGTCGGCACGCCAGTCGCCGGTGGACCGCCAGACCCGCAGGGTACGGCCGATCAGCTCGTCGGCGATGGCGAGCATCAGGTCGTCGGTGTGCCGGAAGTAGCGGTACAGGGAGCTGGGGTCGGCGCCCAGGGCGCGGCCGAGGCGGCGTACGGACAGGGCGTCGGCGCCGTGCTCCTCGATCAGCCGCATCGCGGTCCCGACGATCAGCTCCTCGGAGAGGACCACGCCCTGTCTGGTGGGGCGCCGGCGCTGCCGGGCGGCGGCCGGTACGACGCGTTCGCTCACGGAACCTCCCTCGCGGTGTGCCGGGCCGTGCCGGGCCGTGCCGGCACCTTATGACAACACCGTTGACCTGTGAAGGGCACCGGCAGTTTCATGTCCCGTCACCGGGGCCGACCAGTCCGGCCCCCAGGTGCGAGCGGAGTGTGCCGGCCATGACCGACCAGCCCTACACAGCAGACCCCCCTGAGTTGCGCAGATCCCTCGGCGTCCTCGACGGCATCGCGGTCGCCGCGTCGAGTACGGCCGCCACGACCAGCATCGGCATCGGTCTGGGGGTGACGGCCGGGGTGGTCGGGCTGCATCTGCCGGCCGTCATGCTGCTGGCGTTCCTGCCGGTCCTCGGCATCGCGGGCGCCTACTCCCGGCTGAACAAGGTGGAGCCCAACGCGGGCAACGGCTATGTGTGGGTGGGCCGTTCGCTCAATCCGTGGCTCGGTTTCATGGTCGGCTGGGTGAACATCGTCGCGACGGTGGCGTTCCTCGCGTACACCACGGCGGTCACGGGCTCCGCGATCCTGCAGCTGGCGGGCGAGGCCGGAGTGCACCGGATCGGCTCGCTCGCCCTCGACCCCGGCTCCACCGCGCAGACCACGGCCGTCGGCATCATCGTCCTGGTCGCCGTCACCCTGACCGCCGTGACCGGCATCCGAACCGCCGCCCGCCTCCAGACCGGACTGCTCGTCTTCGAGTACGTCGTGCTGCTCGGGTTCTGCGGCTACGGCATCGTCACCGGACCGCACCCCTTCAGCCTCAGCTGGTTCGACCCGTTCGCGATCCCGTCGCCGACGGCGCTGGCGCAGGGCCTGCTCCTTTCGGTGTTCTGCTACTGGGGTTTCGAGGCCGCGTTCAGCGTCAACGAGGAGGTCCGCGACCCCCGGGACGCCTCCCGGGCCGGGCTGATCACCCTGGTGACCATGCTGGGACTGTTCCTGCTCGGCTCGGTGGCGTTCCAGCGGGTGCTGTCGGAGAAGGAGCTGGCCGGGCACGGGGCCGAGGGGCTGGCGTTCTTCGGCGACCGGCTGGCCGCGCAGCCGTGGGCCGCGCTGCCGCTGGTGGCGCTGATGTTCTCGGCGGTGGCCTCGCTCCAGGCCGGGGTGATCCCGACGGCCCGGGGGATGTTCGCGATGAGCCGGGACCGTACCCTCGGGCCGGTGTGGTCCAGGGTCAGCGCCCGGTACGGCACCCCGGCGGCCGGCACGCTGCTGATCGGCGCACTGGCCACGGCGGTCGCCGCGCTCGCCCTGGTGATCCCGCGGCTCGCCGACATGATCATGGCGACGGTGAACGCCGTCGGCATCGTCGTCGCCCTGTCCTACGCGCTCACCGCGCTCGCCGCCGCCGCACGCTTCCGCGCCCTGCTCCGGGAGGACTGGCGGCAGGGCGTCCGGGCCGTGGTGCTCCCGGCGCTCAGCGCCCTCGCCCTGCTGGGCCTCGGCGGCTACCTCGGCTGGTCCTTCTACACGTCCACCGACCACTTCGAGGTCAGCGCGGACAACGGCTGGTTCCTGCTGACCACCCCGCTGGTGATGATCGCGTCCGGGTTCGTCGCGGCCGGGTGGGCGAAGTACGTGCGCCGCTCGCCGTACTTCCGCACCGGCGAGGGTACGGACGCCGACGCGCCCCAGCTGCTCACGACCTCCAACTAGGAACAGGAAACATGCACGCAGATCTGCTCTTCACCGGCGGCCCCGTCCTCACCCCCGCGGGCCCCGCCGACGCCGCCGTCGCCGTCACCGGTGAGCGCATCACCGCCGTCGGCCCCGCCGAGGAGGTGCGGGAGCTCGCCGGGCCGCGCACGGAGGTGGTCGACCTGGCCGGGCGGCTGCTGCTGCCCGGGTTCCAGGACGCGCACATCCATCCGGTGCCGGCCGGCCTCGAACTGACCCAGTGCGACCTGACCGGGCTGCGGACCGCCGAGGAGACCGTGGCCGCTGTACGCGCCTACGCCGAGGCGCATCCGGAACGGGCGTGGATCCAGGGTGGCGGCTGGTCCATGGAGGCGTTCGCGGGCGGCACGCCGACGAAGGAGCTGCTGGACGCCGTGGTACCGGACCGGCCGGTGTACCTGCCCAACCGGGACCATCACGGGGCGTGGGTCAACAGCCGGGCGCTGGAGCTGGCCGGGATCGGCCGCGACACGCCCGACCCGGCCGACGGGCGGATCGAGCGGGACGCCTCCGGCGCGCCGAGCGGCACACTCCAGGAGGGGGCGATGCAGCTGGTCGGCCGGCTCGCGCCGCCGGCCGGCCCGGCGGACCGGCTGGCGGCGCTGCTGCACGCCCAGCGGCATCTGCACGCGCTCGGCATCACGGCCTGGCAGGACGCGCTGGTCGGGGAGTTCCTCGGCATGGACGACCCGTCGCAGGCGTATCTGACGGCGGCCCGGGACGGATCGCTGACCGCACGGGTGGTCGGGGCCCTGTGGTGGGACCGGGAGCGTGGCGCCGAGCAGGTTCCCGAACTCGTCGAGAAGCGGGCCGCGTTGAGCCATGGCCGGTTCCGGGCGGGCACGGTGAAGCTGATGCTGGACGGGGTGGCCGAGAACGGCACGGCCGCGCTGCTCGATCCCTACCTGGACAAGTGCGGCTGCGCGACGGGCAATCGGGGCAAGAGCTTCATCGATCCGAAGCACCTTCCGGCGTATGTCACCGAGTTGGACTCGCTCGGCTTCCAGTGCCATTTCCACGCGCTCGGGGACCGGGCCGTACGGGACGCGCTGGACGCGGTCGAGGCGGCGCGGGCGGCCAACGGGATGAGCGACACGCGGCCCCACCTGGCGCATCTCCAGGTCGTGCACCCCGCCGACGTGCCGCGATTCGCCCAACTGGGCGCCACCGCCAACATCCAGACGCTGTGGGCCGCGCACGAGCCGCAGATGGACGAGCTGACGATCCCCTTCCTGGGGTCCGAAAGGGCCGGGTGGCAGTACCCGTTCGGGGCGCTGCTGCGGTCCGGGGCACGCCTCGCGGCCGGCAGTGACTGGCCGGTGAGCAGTCCCGACCCGCTCCAGGGCATCCATGTCGCCGTGAACCGGGTCGAACCGGGCGGCGACGCGCCGGTGTTCCTGCCCGCGGAGCGGTTGAGCCTGGCGGCGGCGGTCACGGCGTACACGGCCGGTTCGGCCTACCTGAACCACCTCGACGACACCGGGCGGGTGGCGGTCGGGGCGCTCGCGGATCTGGTGGTCCTGGACGGGGATCCGTTCGCCGGGCCCCCCGAGCGCATCGCGGACACACGCGTCGCGCACACCTACGTGGGGGGCGCGCGAGTGTACTCAGCTCAGGAGGCCTGAGCAGTAACACACGTCACGGCCAGGTCACGCGTAGATCATTTACGCTCTGGGCAGCCTCGTAGCGCCTCACGGCTCAACTTTCGAGCCACGAAGGCCAGTTCGAGTGCACGGGTGGCCGACAGGCCACCCGTTCGCAGAGACGGGGGGCTCTGCGCACTGTCGCCCGAAAGGAAACACATGCCTCAGGACGTCACGTTCGACCTGCCCTTCGAGACCCCCGTCATCGAGCATCCGGAGCACACGTCGCGGGACCTGTCGCAGGCCGCGGCCCGGGCCTGTCCGCGCACCCCGGATCCGGCGGTCGCGCCGCGCCCGACGGGCCGCGCGTGCTTTCTGATCGGCACAGCCGAGTCGGCGACACAGGTGCTCGTCCTGTAGCAAGGGCGCTTCGGCAAGGGCGGGCCCCGTTCATGGAAGGCCGGCGGCGTCGAGGATGAATCCGCCGTGGGCGGGCGGCTCGCCGCGTTCGAGAACCGAGCGGACACGAGGCAGCACGCCCTCGTAGGGCCGGACCTCGTCGGGCCAGTCCTCGCAGGACCGGTCCTCGTAGGGCTGGTCGGCTGCCCGCGCCGCTTCCTCCGCCGTCAACACAGCAGTCGTGCCCCTCGCGGTCGTTCGCGGCAGGAGCCGGATCCGGTCGCGTGAGTCCGGCTGTCCGGCGAGGCCGTCGCGGCGGGGACAGCAGATTCCCGGACACCACCGGCCGACGACCACGGCCGGTCAATTCCGGTTGCCAGGACCACAGTTCGAAGGAGACCGGTGTGAATTATCGAGTCGTAGGCGCTGCTCCGAAGGCGTCCGCCGACAGCCTGCTCCCGGCGCAGCCAAGTGCCCAGTTCCAGCCCGCGGAGGCGGCGAACGCCCTGGCCCGCCTCCTGCTGGAACGCGTCGACGGGCGCACGGAGGAGCACCGCAGGTGCCAGGACGCCGCCCAGGAGCGGCTGGACGCACTCGGTTCCCCCCGCGCCGGTACCACGCTGCATGTGGAGGGAGCCCTCCAGCTGGTGCCGCGCGCGTTCCTCCCTCCCGACGAGGAGGGCTACGCCCGGCTGAAACGGCTCGACACCGGCCTGCGCCTGATCGAGGCTGCCTTCCCCCAGGTCAGCACCGATGTCGAGCTCTGCCGACTGACCTGCGCGATGCTGGAGGGGGCGTGGCGGAGCCGGGCACTCGCCCCGCCGCGCGAGGAGGAACCGGCAACCGCCTGCGGCTGCCCACTGTGCCGTCGGCTGCCCACGCCCCCCGCACGCACGCTGGCCGACTACAGCTGGCGGCAGAGCGCCGGTCGTCCCCTCACCGTCAAGGCCTGGCCCTACCGCCCGGAACTCGACAGCGTCCTGACCGCCGGATGGATCTGGGTCCGGCAGTTGAACGACCTGGAACGAGATCTTGGCCTCCGCCACCGCTTCGAGGACGACATCCTCGTCTTCCACGAGTACAAGCGCGTGATCGACACCATCGACACCACGCACGTCACCCAACTCGTCGAAGGCCGCCTGGCCGAGAGTTTCAGTGTCAACAGCGCCCGCGCCCTGGTCTGCGGACTCTACGCGGCCCACAAGCGATCCGCCGACGAGTACTGGCTCCAGCAGCACCACGCGGGCGGCGTCACGCTTCCCCAGACCAACCCGCTCGACCACAACACCTACTCGGCCCTGCAGATGCTGGACTGCCTGTTCTGGCACGTCTCGCCCGACACCGAACTCTGGCAGGAGGAACACCTCGCCGCCCTGCTGCTGTGTCGCGTCATCGACGACATGGGCGACGTACGGGTCGACTCCCTCACCGGCGAGATCAGCAACTTCTGGCTCGCCGACCTGCCCACCCACACCAAGGCCCTCTACGCCGCCTGCACGATCGCCCTCATCAAGTACGGCTGCCTGCCCGAGGCGCATGAGCCGATGTGGAACACCTGGTTGATGAGCAGCACCATCGTCTGGATGGGACTCACGGGCCGCCACGCCCTGTGGTTCGACGGCATCACCGAGGGCCTCCCCCCGGCCGAGGACTGCCCGCTGTGCGACCTGCAGCCCAACCCGTGCACCGGCATCCTCACCCACGGCACCACCCTCACCATCGGCCCGCGCCCCACCGCACCGGCACTGAGCTCCCGGACCGCCGAGCTGTCCGCGCTCTGCCGAGCCCAGTTCCCCCGGACATGGGCCCTCTTCGACGCCGAGCTCCATGCCTTCGAAGCACTGCACGGCCCCTGGCAGGGCAACATCGACAGCACCTGGGAGATCCTGCGACGCACCTACGTCGCCGCCGTGGAGGCATCCATGGACGCACCGTCCCCGGACCGCGCCCGGCAGATCCAACAGGACGCCGGCGCAGTCGGATCCGAAAAGTTCTACACCCTGTACGACCCTCGGACCGGGAGGGAGGACACCGCACTGCTCTCCTACATGTTCGGCTGCGCCCACCCGCATTTCATCTGGAACGCCACGGGACACCAGCCCACGACCGTCACCGGCGACTGGCTCGACGGCTGACGCCTCGATCCTGTTCCGGAACCGCCGACGACGCTGCTGCCCGGCCGGTCCTCCGGCCGGGCAGCAGCGTGCTCAGACCGGGAACTCGACCGGCAGCCTGTCCAGCCGGGACTCCCAGGTGGAGGCCGTCGAGGTGAGCTCGTCCGCCGGCACGGCCAGCCGCAGGCCCGGCAGCCGGTGCAGGAGGACGTCCACCGCGATCTCGATCATGGACTGACCCATACTCTGCCCGGGGCACTCGTGAGGGCCCGCGCCGAACGCCAGGTGCGCCTGGTTGCCCTCCACCGAGACATCCGGGTCGGGCCGGACCTCGGGGTCGAGGTTGCCCGGGGCGAGACCGAGCACGAGCAGGTCGCCCGCACCGATGAGATGCCCGCCCAGTTCGACGTCGCTGGCGGCGAAGCGTCCCGGCAGGACGGTCAGCGGCGGGGAGTTCCACATGGCCTCCTCCATCACCGCCGAGATGTTCAGCTGCCCGCTGGTCAGCCCGGAGAGCCGGGAGGCGTCGGTCAGGACCAGCCGCAGCACCCGGGCCAGCAGGTTGGTCGTGACAGCCGCGGCGATCATCACCATGCGCAGGTGGTCGACGACCTCGTCGTGGTCGAGAGCCGCGTGATGGTCCAGGAGGTCGGTGGCGAGGTCGGAGCCGGGTTCGGTCCGCCTGCGCTCGACGAGCTCGCCGAAGATCTCCCTGATCCTGCCGTCGTGCATCACGGCGTCCTCGCCGCCCTTGAGCAGCTCGGCGCAGGACTCGACCAGCCGGCGCCCCTCCACCTCGGCGAGCCCGAGAACGCGGCTCATCACGAGCATCGGCACGAAGTCGGCGTAGTCCGCCACCAGATCGGCGCGGCCGACGGCCGCGAACCGGTCGATCTGCTTGTTGGCGAAGTGCGTGGCGTGGCGCCGGGTACCACGGCTGACGGCGGCCTGCAGCACGTCGTTGACGGCGCCGCGCAGCCTGCGGTGCGGCTCACCGTCCTGGGACACGCAGTCGGGACGCCAGGCGAGCATCGGGATCAGGGCAGAGGTCTCCTGGACCCGTCCCTCCCGGTAGTCCCGCCAGGTCCGCGCGTCCCGTGGGAACTGGCTGGGGTTGTCGAGCACCCGCCGGCTGTCCCGGTAGCCCAGCACCAGCCAGGCGTTGATGTCGCCCTCCAGCAGCACCGGCGCGACGGAGCCGTGTTCCTTGCGCAGCCGCTCGTAGATGTCGTGCGGGTCGGTCGCCGCCTCCGGCCCGTACAGCCGGGCCAGCTCGGGCGAACCGTGCGCGACCGGGCAGCCGCGGGGGGCGTCGGGACTGTCGAGGCTCTGGTCGTTCATCGGGGCTCCAGTGCGACGGCGGAGCGTTCCTTCAAATGACGTATCAGGGCGATCAGTACGTCGCGGCTGGAGGCCCGGTCCCGGGCGTCACAGGCCACGATCGGGGTGTGCGGGGAGATGTCGAGGGCGTCCCGGATCTCCTCGACGGGGTGTTCCTTGCAGTCGGGGAAGACGTTCAGGGCGATGACGAAGGGCACGTTCTGCCGCTCCATCTCCTCGATCGCCCGGAAGCTGGAGGCCAGTCTTCGGGTGTCCACCAGGACGATCGCGCCGAGCGCGCCCTTGAACAGGCCGTTCCACAGGAACCAGAACCGTTCCTGTCCGGGGGTGCCGAACAGGTACAGCATCAGGTTCTCGTTGAGGCTGATCTTGCCGAAGTCGAGGCTGACCGTGGTCTCGGTCTTGTCCGCGACGCCGATGAGGTTGTCGACGCCGACGGTCGCCTGGGTGAGGGTCTCCTCGGTGGTGAGCGGCTTGATGTCGCTGACGGAGCGGACCATGGTGGTCTTCCCGGTGCCGAACCCCCCGGCGATCATCACCTTGACCGAGCGGGTCCCCCCGGCACCGGGGTCGCCGGGATGGTCAAAGCCTTTCAAGTCCACTGAGTACCTCCTGGAGGAGCGCGAGGTCAGGCCCGCGTCCGGCGTGGTGCGCCGGAATGGGATCACGGGCTTCAATACGGCCTGCGTCCAGCAGATCCGCCAACAGCACCGCGAGAATGTTGAAGGGCAATCCGAGATGGGCGGTGAGTTCGGCCACCGACAGCGGATCACGGCAGCGCCGGACTATCTCCTCGTACTCGTGCTGCATCCCCGGGACCGGGGCGGTGCGGGAGACGACGAGGGTGGCCACGTCGAGGCTCGACGCCGACCCGCCCGGTCCGCTGCGTCCCCCGGTGAGGACGTAATAGCGCTCGAGACCGGACGGATCCGTGGGCCGGTGGGGAGCACTCATCCAGAGTGCTCCTCCAGGCGCGGAGAGGTGCCGAGCAGCTCGCCCATCCGCCGTGACAGGTCCCTCATCTGGTGACCGAGCAGCCCCTGGTCGAGCCCTTCGCGGGCGAGGACCCCGAGATACGTCTCCACACCGGCCCGTACGACGAAGAGATGACCGCCGTCGACCTCGATCATCGCCAGCCGCAGCTGCCCCGCGTACTTGGGGAACTGCTCGGCGACCGGCTGGGCCAGGGCCTGCAGCCCCGCCACCACGGCCGCGAAGCGGTCCACGTCGTCGGGGTCCTCGGCACCAAAGGAGGTGATGGCCTTGCCGTCGCTGGAGGCCACGAGGGCGAAACGGATCTCCGGGATACTCTCCACCAGATCACGGAGCGCCCAGCTCACGTCGGTTCCCTGTTGCGTCATGTGGACTAGTCGCTCTCTTCAGTGCGGTGCTCGGCGGACTCGCGCCCGGCGGCGGCGTCATCGGCGCCGGCCGGGGTCGCGAGTGCCGCGTCGTCTTCGTCTCCGGTCAACTCGGCCTCGCTGTCCGCCGCTTCGTCCGCGACGGGCGCGCGGCCCGCGGTGGCGAAGGCGGCCAGGCCGGCGAAGGACTCCTCGGGCGGGACCGCGGGGAACGCGGCGCCCTCCGTGCGCGCGGTGCGCTCCTCGGGCTGCTCCTCCTCGCGGCGCCGGCTGCGCCGCCGGGGCAGTCCGCCCGGGGTGGTGTCCTGGGCCTCGCCGGACTCCGGCTGAGTGACGGTTTCGACGGCGACCGGGCCGTGCGCCTGCACCGGGGACGCGGCGGCGGGTGCGGCCGTCACGGGGGCCGGAGCGGCGGGGGCCGCGGGCAGCGGGCTGAAGAACTTGTGCGGGACCACGACCACCACCGAGGTGCCGAGCCAGGGCGAGTCCGCGAAGGTGACCCGGATGCCGTAGCGGCGGGCGAGGATGCCGACGACCCGCAGGCCGATGTTGGCGTCCTCGGAGATGCCCCCGATACCGGGTCCGACGTCGGTGCCCGCCAGGGAGTGCTCGGCCTCGCGCTTCTTCTCCTCGCTCAGGCCCTTGCCGGAGTCCTGGATCTCGATGCCGACGCCGTTGGGTACCTCCTTGCCGGAGACGACGACCGGCTCGGTGGGCGGCGAATAGCGGGCCGCGTTGTCCAGCAGGTGGGCGAAGATCAGCGTGAGATGGTCCACCAGACCGCCGTCGACGCCGAGTTCGGGCAGGTGCCGGACCTCGACGCGGTGGAAGTCCTTGATCCGGCCGATGCCGCCGCGCACCACGCTGAGCAGGCGCTGGGGCTCCTGCCACTGGCGGCCGGGGCGGTCCGAGCCGCCGAGCACGCCGATACTGCCGGCGAGCGAGTCGGCGGGGCCGAGCTCCTGGTCGAGCTCCATCAGACCGCGGGCCACGGCGGGCAGCCGGCCGTGCTCGCCCTGCATCTCGTGCAGGCGGCCGCGCAGCTTGCTGGTCAGGACGTGGATCCGGTTGCCGACGCTGATCACGGCCTGCTCGGCGGAGGTGGAGCGGTTGAACTCCTCCTCCACGCCGATCAGCGCGGTGCGCAGGATCCGGCGCAGGTCGGCCTGGACGTCCTTGTCCACCTTGGCGCACTGGTCGGTGACGGGCAGCAGGTCGTCGATGGCGTCGCCGTCCCGCAGCCGCTTCAGTCCGTCGGGCAGCTGCTCGTCGGCGAGCCGGGAGATCGCGGCCCGCTGGTGCGTGAGCTGCTCCTGCCAGACCTCGGCCTGGTCGGCGAGCTGCGCCTCGGAGGACTTCAGCTGGTCGCCGAGCCGCTCCTCGTACGCCCGTGCCTGCTCGGCCAGTTGGGCGTCGTAGTGGGCGGTCCGGTCGGTGAGCCGGGCCTCGAAGGCGGACGTCTGCTCACCGAGCTGGGCGTCGAACGTGGCCGACTGCTCGTTGAGCTGGGCCTCCAGCGTGGCGCGCTCGGCGGAGAACTTGCGCTCCAGGCCCGAGACATGCTGCTGCCACTGCTGGGAGTGCTCGGCCTGCGAGCTGCGGAACGACCCTTCGGAGCTGCGCAGTTGACGCTGCGAGCGAATCAGGAGCCGCACGCACACAGAGCTCGCGACGGTGGCCGCGGCGCCGGCGACGGCGGCGGTTATTCGCTCGGAGCTCATGAACGTGGCGGCGACTGTCCCTCCCCCTAAGGCCAGCGGCATCAGCCACCAGCTGTACCAGGCGACAGGGGCCCGCGCCGCCGGCGGCGGAGTGGCGAGTTCCATCTGCATCCTTAGAAGCAACACAATCGAACAGCAACGAACAGGGGCAGTGCGCGAGGGCCGCACTCATGAGTGCACACGGCAGGACGGACCCACCGAAGGGTGCGTCAACTCGCTGTGACGGAAGGGAGCTTATCGGGTTTGAACCCCAAAGGATCAACCTCGACAAGCAGAGGAAGTGAGGGTTCCGTCACGCTCCGCCAGTTGGCGGCAAATCAACAAATACCCATTCCTGGCTGCGACTTCCCGACATGTACCCCTCAATCGGATCCCACACCGACCCGAGATCTCATGGACACCTGTCCAGCTATAGTGGACACCTGTTCAAGAGATGGGGAGGATCCGCCGATCATGGAAATTCTGGCGAACGTGCTGGTCGGGCTGGTGGCCGCGCTGCACGCGTACATCCTGGTGATGGAGATGTTCCTGTGGCAGAAGGGCCCGGGGATGCGCTTCCACGGCTTCGACGCGGAACTGGCCCGCCGGACCGCGCCGCTCGCCGCCAACCAGGGGCTCTACAACGGCTTCCTGGCGGCGGGCCTGGTGTGGGGGCTGGTCGCGGCCGATCCGACGGGTTTCCGGGCCCAGGTGTTCTTCCTGTCGTGCGTGGTGGTGGCGGGGGTGTACGGCGCGGTCACGGCCAACCGGCGGATCCTGTTCGCTCAGGCGCTGCCCGGCGCGCTCGCACTGGCCGCCGTCCTCGCCGCCCGGTGACCGGCCGCCCGGCCGCCGAGGACCCACGGGCCGCCCGCACCCGGGCGCGACTGCGGCAGGCCCTGCTCGACGAGTGCGCCGAACGACCGCTCGCCGAGGCCGGGGTGGCCGCGGTGGCGCGCCGGGCCGGGGTGGGCCGGGCCACCTTCTACGTCCACTACGACGGCCTGGAGGCGCTGGCGGTCGACGCCTGCGCGGACGTCGTCCGGGAGGCCGTGGACGCGCTGCACGCCTGGCGCGGCCGGCCGGACCCGGTGCATGCACCGCCGGCGCTGCCGGAGTTCTTCGCCGGGCTGGTCCCGCACGCGGCCCTGTACCGGGAGTTGCTCGCACCCGGCGGCGGGGGTCCGCTGGGCCGGGTGCTGCACCGGGACCTGCGGGCGCGCAGCCTGGCCGAGCGGGAGCTGGTGGGCGCGGCGGACGCCCCGCTGGTGGCCTCGGCGGTGGCCGCCACCTTCGCCGGGGTGCTGGCCGACTGGCTGCACGGCCTGCTCGACGCCGGTCCGGACGAAGTGGCGGACCAGGTCTGGCAGTTGCTGGTCGCCCTGCACATGAGCCGCTGAGCGGTCAGGCACAGGCGAAGCCGCGCCGCTCCCCGGGCCAGGCCTCCACGCCGTGCGAGGTGCGGACGTAGGCCGTGCCGCCGTCGTCCGTCAGCCACAGCCGCCGGTCGCGGAAGCGGTAGCCGGTGTCGTGCGCGTCGGCTGGCATCATGGTGTCACCGACGTAGCGTCCGACGAGTTCGGAGCCCCCGGCGAACACCCCGTGCGGATCACGGACGTAGGTCCTGCCGCCGACCGTCAGGAAGTGTGCCGACTGCCAGCCGCAGTGCTCGGAGCCGGAGGAGCTGGTGATCTTCGAGACCGGGACCCGGCGGCCCTGCGCGTCGCTCCAGATCTCGGGCCATCCCGCTCCCGTCGTCACACGCGCCGGGAGTTCGGACGGATCGCAGCTGGCGTCGGTCTCCGGCCCCCAGCCGGGCCTGCCCTTCTGGTCCTTGGCGACCACGACGGCCACTTTCGTGCGCCCGCCGACGTCGTAGGAGTAGAGCACCCGGTCCGCTTCCCGGCGCTCCACGCGGTAGCCGCTGCGCGGCGCCTCCGGGTCGAACATGTGGAAGAAGAGCCGCAGGCCGTCCTCGGGCGAGTCGCCGCCGTCGCTCTCGTTCCAGCCGTCGGGCCCGCTGCCCCAGTAGATCTCTCCGTCGCACTCCAGCGCGCGGCCGGCCGCGCCGGAGGCGGTGCGCATGGCCTGCGGGGTGCTCTCGTCGACCTCCTTCGTGGGGATGTCCAGCGACCCGCGGTACGGCGTCGCCGGCGGCGTCCCCTCGACCACGACGGCCGGCCCGCCCGCGCCGTCGCACCCCACCGCCACGGCCGCCACCAGCACCGTCCCCGCCGCCAGCCCTCTGCGCATGCCAACCCCCGCCGCTCGTCACCGTTGCCGTCCTTGGACGGCGGAGCGGGCCGGAACGTTCAGGCTCGTCAGAAGAAGGGGCTGGCACGATTCCACGGGCTATTGGGAATCGTGCCCTTTCCCCAGCGGGTACGCCCAGACGAACTGGGTGACCATGAACGACTTGAACCCTCCCCCAACCACGGAAGGGGGATTCCTGGCTCACGCAGCTTGACCGCTCAGCGAACGGCCGAGTCTTACACGATCAGCACCAGCCGGGTTGGAACCAGCCCGGTTGACGTGAGCGTCGGCAAACAGCGCGCGCTTGGCTCTCGCAACGCGCTGAAACCGAGTCTAACTCAAAGTAGCGACACCGGAACCCAGTTTCGTGATCCGGCCCGGCGACGAGGTCTTCGGCATGGCGTCCTACCCGTACGGGCACGGCACGCACGCCGAGTACGTGACCCTCCCCGCCCGCGCCCTGGTGCCGAAGCCGGCCGGGATCGACCATGTGCAGGCGGCCGCGCTGCCGCTGGTGTCGCTGACGGCCTGGCAGGCGCTGGTGGAGAACGCCGACGTACAGGCGGGGCAGCGGGTGCTGATCCACGCGGCGGCCGGCGGGGTGGGGCATGTGGCGGTGCAGATCGCCAAGGCGCGCGGCGCGTACGTGATCGGCACGGCGAGCGCCGCCAAGCACGGCTTCCTGCGGGAGATCGGCGTGGACGAGCCGGTGGACTACCAGTCCGTGGACGTCACGGAGACGGTACGGGACGTCGACGTCGTCCTGGACACGATCGGCGGCGACACCTCGGTTGCCTCGCTGCGGGTGCTGCGGCCGGGCGGGGTCGTGGTGTCGATCCTGCCCGTGGGCGGCCCGCGGTTCCACGAGGAGGCCGAGCGGCTGGGCGTGCGGGCGGTGCGGATGCTGGTGGACGCCGACCGGGCGGGGATGCGGGCGATCGCGGAGCTGGTGGAGGCGGGGAAGCTGCGGGCGACCGTCGCGGGGACCTTCCCGCTGGCCGATGCCGCCAAGGCGCACGAGCTGGGCGGCACCGGCCGGACCACCGGGAAGCTGGTCCTGGTCGTCGACTGACCTGCGCGGTCAGAAGGTGAGCACGGGCTTGATCACCTTGCCCGTGCTCATGTCCTGCACGGCCCGGTCGATCTCGGCGAACGGGTAGGTGCTGATCAGCCGGTGCAGCGGCAGCCGTCCCTCGCGGACCAGCCGGACCAGGGCCGGGATGAAGGCCTGGGTCTCGCTGTCGCCGAGGGTCAGGCCGACGATCCGCTTGCCGGCCAGCAACCCGTTGACGTCCAGCGGGACCTCGGTGCCGAAGGGCGGGGCGCCGACCACGACCAGGGTGCCGCGGGCGGCGAGCGCGTCGACGCCCTGGCGGAGGACGGCGACGCTGCCGGTCGTCTCCACGATGCCGTCGGCGCCGGCTCCGCCCGAGATGCGCCCAAGGGCCTCCCCCACGTCTTCCCGGGTGGCGTCGACGGTGTGGGTGGCGCCCACCTCCCTCGCCAGTTCGAGGCGTTCGGCCACCCGGTCGACGGCGACGATCGTGGTGGCGGGGGTGAGCGCGGCGGCCATCACGGCCGACAGGCCGACCGCTCCGGCGCCGAGGACGACGATCGTGCTGCCCGTGGTCGGCTCCAGGACGTTCCACACGGCGCCGACGCCGGTCTGCACCCCGCAGCCGAGCGGGGCGATCGACTCCAGCGGCACGTCCGGGTCGACCTTGACCAGGCTGCGCTCGTCCACCAGCGCCCGCTCGGCGAAGGAGGACTGGCCGAAGAAGTGGCCGCCGAGCGGTTCGCCGCCGCGGCTGACGGTGGCCGTGCCGTCGGCGCGCCGGCCGCCGATCAGGTTCAGCGGCAGCCAGGTGGTGCAGTAGGCGGGGTGGCCGCCGTTGCAGTTGCGGCAGGTGCCGCACGAGGTGAAGGACAGCACGACGTGGTCGCCGGGGGCCACGCCGGTGACGGCGGAGCCGACGGCCTCGACGACGCCGGCGCCCTCGTGGCCCAGGACTCCGGGCAGCGGGAAGGGAAGTCCGCCGCTCGCCACGCTGAGGTCGGTGTGGCACAGACCGGTGGCCACCATGCGGACGAGCACCTCGTAGGGCCCCGGCGCGTCGAGTTCGACGTCGCTGAGGGTGAAGGAGGCGCCGCCGGACTCGACCACGGCGGCTCGGGTGGTGAGGGACATCGTAGGAACTCCTGGTCTGCGGGGCTCAGTCGAGCGAGACGACGACGGACTTGACCTTGGTGTAGGCGGCGAGGGACTCCGGGCCGTACTCGCGGCCGAAGCCGGAGGCCTTGACGCCGCCGAAGGGGACCGCGGGGTCGAGCATCGCCCAGTCGTTGACCCAGACGATCCCGGCCTGCAGGCGCGCGGCGACCCGGTGCGCGCGGGCCAGGCTGCCGGTCTGGATGCCCGAAGCCAGGCCGTACGGCGTGGAGTTGGCGAGGGCGACGGCCTCGTCCTCGGAGTCGAAGGGCTGCACGGTGAGGACCGGGCCGAAGATCTCGTCCTGGATCACCCGGGAGTCGTTGGGCAGGTCGGCGACGACGGTCGGCCGGTAGTAGAACCCGCCGTCCAGGTCGAGGCGTTCGCCGCCGCAGACGATGCGGGCACCTTCCTTGCGGGCGAGTTCGACGTACTCCTCGACCTTGCGCAGGTGCTTCTCCCCCGCCATCGGGCCGACCACGGTGGCCGGGTCGCGCGGGTCGCCGACCGGGACGCCGGGGACGGCCTCGGCGAGGATGCCGAGCAGGGTGGCGTAGACCGGGCGGGCGACCAGGAGCCGGGGGCCGCCCATGCAGAACTGGCCGGTGTTGAAGACGAAGGCCTTGATGACCGCGCCGACGGCCTTCTCCAGGTCGGCGTCCTCGAAGACCAGGTGGGCCGCGTTGCCGCCGAGTTCCATGGTGACCGGCTTGAGCGCCTCCCCGGCCGTGCTCGCCACGTGCCGCCCGATGGCGGTGGAGCCGGTGAAGGCGACCTTGTCGACGCCCGGGTGGCGCAGCAGCGCCTCGCCCGCGACCGGCCCGGCGCCGGTGACGACGTTCACGACACCGTCCGGAACCCCCGCCTGCTGGAACAGGCGTGCCATGTAAAGAGCGCTGAGCGGGGTCTCGTCCGCGGGCTTGTGGACGACCGTGTTGCCGGCGGCGAGGGCCGGGCCGATCTTCGAACCGGCCAGGATGAGGGGGAAGTTGAACGGGGTGATGGCGGCGACCACGCCGATCGGCTCGCGCCGGGTGTAGGCGAGGGCGTTGAGCGGGATGTCGCGGACGGCGCCGTCCAGGGAGTGGGCGAGGGCCGCGAAGTGCTCGTAGTCGTTGGCCGCGTTGGTGACGTCGACGGCTCCGGCGAGCGTGATGGGCTTGCCGACGTCCAGGCTCTCCAGGGCGGCTATCTCCTCGGCGTTCTCCCGGATCAGCTCGGCGACGCGGTGCAGCACCCGGCCGCGCTCCCGGCCGCTGAGTCCGGACCAGTCCCCCGCGTCGAAGGTCTCGCGGGCGGCGCGCACGGCGGCGTCGACGTCGGCGGCCCCGGCCTCCGCGACGGTGGTGACCACCTGGCCGGTGGCCGGGTCGGTCACCTCCGTCCGGGCCCCGTCGGCGGCCTCCCGCCACTGGCCGCCGATGAACAGCTGCCCCGGTCCGTTCTCGAAGGTGGTCGTCATTGCCCACTCCCCAGCGTCGATGGCGCGGCCGGCGCGGAGCACCTTGGCCGCCAAGTTTTCAACAAACAGGATTCCTGTTGGTAGAGCATCTGGTCCGCAGTCTGATTACAG
The DNA here is from genome assembly GCF_040643955.1 of Streptomyces sp. NPDC047061. Taxonomy (NCBI): domain Bacteria; kingdom Bacillati; phylum Actinomycetota; class Actinomycetes; order Kitasatosporales; family Streptomycetaceae; genus Streptomyces; species Streptomyces sp. NPDC047061. Next base: position 42,035 of record NZ_JBEYVI010000014.1, on the reverse strand, counting down.
ACAGGATTCCTGTCAATGGGCTAGGGTGAACGCATGGTCGGTACAAAGACAGGCCCCTCGCTGCTGTACATGGTCAAGCAGGTGGAGCTGGTGGTGCGCTCCCATCTCGACGAGCTGGTGAAGCCCGCCGGGATCACCGCGCTGCAGTACACGGCCCTGACCGTCCTGGAGCGCCACGACGGCCTGTCGGCGGCCCAGCTGGCCCGGGACTCGTTCGTCACCGCCCAGTCGATGGCCGACCTCGTACGGTCCCTGGAGACGCGCGGGCTCATCCGACGGGAGCGCAATCCGCGCAACCGGCGGGAGCTGCTGATCCTGCTGACCGACGCCGCGCGCGAGCTGCTCGCCGGGGTCGCCGGGCCGGTGCGGGAGCTGGAGGAGCGGATGGTCCGCGAGCTCACCGCGCATCAGGAGGAGCAGTTCCGCCAGGCGCTGAGCAAGGCGTGGCACGCGCTGTCCTAGCCGTGCGTCAGGGCTCTCACGTGCCCGTTCCCCGACTGTCGCGCACGCCACAGAAAATGGCGAGCCGAAGCAGCAGACATATGTCAATCGAACATGCTCAAATTCCCTCCATCGAGGGTAACTTGCAAGGCGGGGAACGGAATTGAACCGGCAGGGGTGGGAGGTGATGTCGCCGTGCGCCAGGACTCCCGGCAGGATCCCGCGCCGCTCTCCCGGCACCTGCGCGTCCACCAGGATCGCGGCCACACGGTGCTGGAGCTGCGGGGCGAGATCGACATCGCGGCGGCGACGGAGATCATGCCCTACCTGGACCGGGTGACCGCCCGGGAGAACGCCCGGGTGGTGATCGACCTGCTGCACGTCGAGTTCTTCGACTGCTCGGGGCTGCGGCTGCTCTACCGCGCGCGCAGCAGGGTGCTGGAGCGCGGCGGACAGCTCCAGCTGGTCTGCGCGCACCCGCTGACCCTGCGCGTGCTGAAGGTGACCGGCCTGTCGCGGCTGCTGCCGCCCAGGGCGACGCTGGACGCGGCCCTGGGGCAGCCCGAGGCCACGTCCGGCACCTTATGACACCGTTGCCACCCTGCTCGCTCCCGGATCGGCTAGGTGATGATCCTCGTCACCTGACCCGCGCCGACGGTCCGCCCGCCCTCGCGGATCGCGAACTTCAGGCCCTCCTCCATCGCGATCGGCTGGATCAGCTGGACGTGCATCGTGGTGTTGTCGCCCGGCATCACCATCTCGGAGCCCGGGGGCAGGGTGACCACCCCGGTCACGTCGGTGGTGCGGAAGTAGAACTGGGGGCGGTAGTTCTCGAAGAACGGGGTGTGCCGGCCGCCCTCGTCCTTGGAGAGGATGTAGGCGCGGGCCTCGAACTCCGTGTGCGGGGTGACCGTTCCGGGTTTGATGACGACCTGGCCGCGCTCGACGTCGTCCCGTTTCACCCCGCGCAGCAGCAGTCCGACGTTCTCCCCGGCCCGGCCCTCGTCGAGCAGCTTGCGGAACATCTCGACGCCGGTGACCGTGGTCCGCGTCTTCTGCGGGTGGATGCCGATGATCTCGACCTCGCTGTTGACCCGCAGCACGCCGCGCTCGATCCGGCCGGTGACGACGGTCCCCCGGCCGGTGATGGTGAAGACGTCCTCGATCGGCATCAGGAACGGCCGGTCCACGTCCCGCACCGGCTCGGGCACGAACTCGTCGACGGCGTCGAGGAGTTCGAGCAGCGCCGCGGTCCACCGGGGGTCACCCTCCAGGGCCCTGAGCGCGGAGACCTGGACCACCGGGATGTCGTCGCCGGGGAACTCGTACTCGGTGAGCAGTTCGCGCACCTCCAGCTCCACCAGTTCCAGGATCTCCTCGTCGTCGACCATGTCGGTCTTGTTGAGCGCGACGACGATGTACGGCACGCCCACCTGGCGGGCCAGCAGCACGTGTTCCTTGGTCTGCGGCATCGGCCCGTCGGTGGCGGCGACCACCAGGATCGCCCCGTCCATCTGGGCGGCCCCGGTGATCATGTTCTTGATGTAGTCGGCGTGGCCGGGACAGTCGACATGCGCGTAGTGCCGGCGCTCCGTCTGGTACTCGACGTGCGCGATGGAGATGGTGATGCCGCGCTGCCGCTCCTCGGGTGCCTTGTCGATCTGGTCGAACGGGGTGAAGGGGTTGAGCTGGGGGAACTTGTCGTGCAGCACCTTGGTGATCGCCGCGGTGAGTGTGGTCTTGCCGTGGTCGATGTGCCCGATGGTGCCGATGTTCACATGTGGTTTCGTCCGCTCGAACCTGGCCTTCGCCACTGGGGGCCTCCTGATCGCGTCGGTGCCGCCGAGCGCGGTTCAGCGCTACAACTCCTCCTTCCTGTCTAAAGGTTGCGCGGCTCGTCGAACAGGGCGCTCACGGACTCACCGTTGTGAATACGGCGTACGGCCTCCGCCAGCGCCGGGGCGATGGACAGGATCCGCAGCTTGTCGGTGTGCTCCTCGGCGGGCACCGGCACGGTGTTGGTGCAGACGATCTCCAGCACGTCGGGCTGCTCGCTCAGCCGCTTGAGCGCCCCGGCCGCGAACAGCCCGTGGGTACAGGCTATCCGGATCGACCGGGGCGGCCCCAACTCCCTTAGCCGTTCAAGGAGTTCGATGACCGTGCTGCCCTTGGCGATCTCGTCGTCGAGCACGATGACGTCCCGGTCGGCCACCTCGCCGATCACCGAGCTGATGGTGACCCGGTCGTCCGGATACCGCTGCTTGGCGCCGGCCGCCACCTGGGCGCCGATCAGCCGGGCGAAGGCGGCGGCCTCCTTGGCGTTGCCGAGGTCGGGCGAGACGACGGTGGTGCGCGACAGGTCGTACCGCCGGAAGTGCGCCGCCAGCTCGCGCAGCGCGTGCAGGTGGTCGACCGGCACCGAGAAGAAGCCGTGCACCTGCGGGGCGTGCAGGGTCATGGCGAGGACCCGGCTCGCGCCGGCGGCCACCAGCAGGTCGGCGACGAGGCGGCCGCCGAGCGAGATGCGCGGGGCGTCCTTCTTGTCGGAGCGGGCGTAGGAGTAGTGCGGCATGACGACGGTGATCCGGCCGGCGGAGGCGCCCCGGGCCGCGTCGCACATCAGCAGCAGCTCCACCAGGTGCTCCTGCACCGGCCGGACCAGGGGCTGGATCAGGAAGACGTCCCGCTCCCGGCAGTTGGCCTGGAGCTGAACCTCCAGGCAGTCGTTGGCGAACCGGCTGACCCGGGTCGGGCTGAGCGGCACCCCGAGGTGCGCGCAGACCTCCTCGGACAGCTGGGGGTGGGCGCTGCCGCTGAAGACGGCGATGTCTCGCACGATCCGCTCCTCGCATGATCAATACGGGCTACGGGCTCATGCTACGGACCGGGCGGCTCTCACCACGGCACGGGTGTGCCGTCAAAGGAGAAGAACCCGCCGGTGGGCCCGTCGTCGGGCAGCAGCGCCAGCCGTACGGCACCCCGCGCGCCCTCGGCCGGATCGCCGCCCCCGACGGCGGCACCGGGCACCAGGTCGGTGGCGCGCCGCCCGGGGGCGAGGGCGTTCACCTTGATCCCGTCCCCGGCCAGCTCCTGGGCGTACAGGACGGTCAGCGCGTTCAGCGCGGCCTTGGCGGAGCGGTAGGCGGCGGACCTGGGGACACCCTCGGTGAACTGCGGATTCGGTCCGGTACTCCAGGCGAGGGACGCGGTGCCGCTGGAGACGTTCACGACGCGCGGGCGGGCGGAGCGGCGCAGGGCCGACAGGAAGGCGTTGGTGACCGCGATGACGCCGAAGACGTTGGTCTCGTAGGTCTGCCGGAAGCCCTCGACGCCGGTTTCAGACGGGGTGCCGGTCACCGGCTGGACGCCCGCGTTGTTGACCAGGACGTCGAGGCGGTCGACGGAGGCGGCGGCCCGCTCGATGCTGCCGGGGCACCGGGGCATCGCACCAAGGTCCTCGACCATCCGGAGCTGGGACGCCTGCGGCTGAACTGCGACGTCCTGCTGGTGCCGGAGGACGACCAGGAGGTCGTCCTCGTCACCGCGGATCCGGGTTCGGCGTCGGCGCGCCGGATCGCGGAACTGGCCGCCCGGGCCTGACCGTTCCCCCGGACGGAGAAGCTGCGAAGATCGCGCTGAGGCATCGCATGTATCAGTCCCGCCTCAGCTGTCTCAATCCGCCGACAACACGGTCTGACAAGGCTTTTGGCGGGCATTCGTGTCGTTGGAAAGGAGGACCGTCACATGGCGAGTTCCACCAAGGAGAGCAAGGCGAGCTCCACGCAGGAGGCTCCCGTCACGGCCCGGCCCCGGCGCATGCCCGGCTGGGCGAAACTGGTCACCGGGTTGGTGCTGGTGCTCGTGGTGCTGTTCGCCGGCATCAAACTGGCGGTGCTGCCGGGGATCAAGGACCTGTTCGGCACGGAGACCCGCGACAACACCGGCCCGGCGCTGCTCAAGTCCATCCAGGACATGAGCCGTTACGACGCGGCCTCCGGCAACTTCCAGGTCGTCGTGGACCTGGAGAAGGACGCCAAGTACCTGCCCAGCGCGATCCGCGGCACCCGCACCCTGTACGTCGGCGCGGGCACCGTCGACTCCTATGTCGACCTCGGCAGGATCGCCCAGAAGGACGTGACGGTCAACGACGACCGGACCGAGGCCACCATCCGGCTGCCGCACGCGCAGCTGGGCAAGGCCACCCTCGACGCCGACCACTCGTACGCCGTCTCCAAGCAGCGCGGTCTGCTCGACCGGATCGGCGACCTGTTCTCGGACAACCCGAACAGCGAGCAGGCGGTGCAGAAGCTGGCGGTGAAGCACATCTCGGCCGCGGCCAAGGACAGCGGGCTGACCACCCGCGCCGAGACCAACACCACCGACATGCTGGAGGGCCTGCTGCACTCCCTCGGCTTCACGGAGGTGCACGTGTCCTACGGGACGGTCTGATCGACACCGGGTGACAGCCCGGCAGGACCCCGGTCGCTCCCCGGTGGAGGGCGACCGGGGTCCGCTGCCTTCCCGTCGCCCGACCTGTCGGGCGCGGGTGTCGGCAAAGAGGTCGGCATCTCCCGGCGCTCGGCGGGTAACAGCGTTACCACGCCGCCGAATTGACGAGTGGAGGACCTCATGGCCAGCGCCGCCTCGCGCCCGCGCACCGCCAAGGGCGACCCGAACGAGGGGACGAAGAAGGACGAGGGCACCGGCCGGGGCGCCGGGCTGTTCACCAAGGCCGCACGCCTGGTCAAGGCCCGCCCCACCGCGCCCGGGTCCACCGCGAAGAAGGGAGGCGCCACAAAGCCCGCAGGCGCCGTCAGGAAGAGCGCCGCCAAGAAGGGCACCGCCGGCAAGGCGACCGGCCCCGGAAAGGCTCCCGGCAAGGCCGCGGCCAAAGCCTCCACCAAGCCCTCCACCAAGCCCACCGCCAAGCCCGGCGGTGTCGAGCGCCGGCCGCTGCCGCTCCCGCTGCGGCTGCTGGCCATGACGTGCGCCTTCGTCGCCATGGTGGCGTTCGCCGTCGTACTGGCCCAGCTGACGCTCGACCCGTCCCCCGCGTCGGTGTCGATCGCCCACACCAATCTGCACCCCGGCGCCACTCTCAGGATCTATCTGGACCAGCCCGCGTTCCGTGACGCCGTGAAACAGATCGGCGGGAACGTCCTGCTCGGCGTCCCCTTCGGGATCCTCGTGCCGGTCCTCGCGCCCGGCGCCCGGGGCGTCCTGCGGGTGCTGCTGCTCACCGCGATCGTGATGCTGCTGGTGGAGATGGCGCAGGGCGCGCTGGTCGCCGGCCGGGCGTTCGACGTGGACGACGTCATCCTCAACACCACGGGGGCGCTGGTCGGTTGGCTGCTGCTGGGCCGGCGGCTGGGCCGCGCGGTGCACGCCCGCAAGCGCAAGGTGTGACAGCCGGAAGGGCGGCCGGAACCAGCCATCAGATCGTCCTGTACTGGTCCGTACCAAAGTATTGACGCGTCCCTTATCTCACTCCTTAAGTCAAGAGGCATCGCCCTTACCCCCCACCCCGGCCGGACGCCTCCCCGCGCCCGGCCGCCGTACGGAAGGGAGCGCCATGGCCTCCCCACGACTGCTCCGCAGATGTCTCTTCGCCGCCCTGTCCGCCGCGCTGGTCGGGTCCGTCGCGTTCGGTCCCGCACACCGGGCCGAGGCCGCCGGCGCGAGCGCGGACGCCGTCACCTTCTCCGACACCTTCGACGGGGCCGCCGGTTCGGCGGTCAACTCCTCGAAGTGGACGCTGGAGACCGGTGACAACGTCAACAACCACGAGCGGGAGTACTACACCTCCGGCACCAACAACGCGGCCCTCGACGGCCAGGGTCACCTGGTCATCACGGCCAAGAAGGAGAACCCCGCCAACTACCAGTGCTGGTACGGCACCTGCCAGTACACCTCGGCCCGGATGAACACCTCCGGGAAGTTCAGCGCGCAGTACGGACACGTCGAGGCCCGGATGAAGATCCCGCGCGGGCAGGGCATGTGGCCGGCGTTCTGGATGCTCGGCACGGACATCGGGTCGGTCGGCTGGCCGAACTCCGGTGAGATCGACGTCATGGAGAACGTCGGCTACGAGCCCTCCACCATCCACGGCACCATCCACGGCCCCGGCTACTCCGGCTCCAACGGGATAGGCGCCGCCTACTCGCTGTCGAACGGGCAGGCCTTCGCGGACGCCTTCCACACGTTCGCCGTCGACTGGGCGCCCAACTCGATCAAGTGGTCGGTCGACGGCGTGGTCTACCAGACGCGCACCCCCGCCGACGTGGGCAGCAACACCTGGGCCTTCAACAAGCCGTTCTTCCTGATCCTCAACCTGGCCGTGGGCGGCGACTGGCCGGGCGACCCGAACAGCTCGACCGTCTTCCCGGCGCAGCTGGTCGTGGACTCCGTGTCGGTGACCACCAGTGACAGCGCGACCGGGGTCGCGATCAAGGGCCTGGCCGGCAAGTGCGTGGACGTGGCCGGGGCGAACACCGCCAACGGCACGCCCGTCGACCTCTACGACTGCAACGGCACCGCCGCGCAGCAGTGGACGGTCGGCAGCGACGGCACCGTCCGCGCCCTGGGCAAGTGCCTGGACGTCACCGGTGGCGGCACGGCGGACGGCACGACGGTCCAGCTCTACGACTGCAACGGCACCGCCGCCCAGAAGTGGGCCGTCTCGTCGGCGAACGACATCGTGAACCCACAGGCGAACAAGTGCCTGGACGTCACGGGCAACAACTCGGCCAACGGCACCCGGCTGCAGATCTGGACCTGCACGGGCGGCGCCAACCAGAAGTGGACGGTCGGCTGAGCACAGGGCGTGCCGCGGGCTAGCGGCGCGCCGGGCGGGGCGTCCAGGTGAACTTGTCCCCGCCCACCCAGCAGACCACGTTCGGGTCGTCCAGGTCGTGGACCTTGATGCCGTAGGACGCGGCGACCTCCAGCACATCCGTGACGGTGCGCGCCTGGCAGACCACCTCACCGTCGATCTCCACGATGCGGAAGGGCGGGGTGCCGGGCTTGCCGGGCATGACCCCGAGCACCAGGATCCGTGGCTGGGAGATGAACGGGCTCGCTATCTCGGTCATGCAATCGAGGGTAGATCCGTCCGGGCGGAAGTGACCGGTTTGAGTCGCTCGGCCCGGCCGTCCGAGGGGCCGTCGGCCGGGGATTTGCCCGGACGTTTGCACACACTTGGGGATGAGGTGACGCGCATCACTCACAGGCTCGGAACACCCCGAGGTAGTTGTCCGTTGAACCAGCCGTGGGTGCGGATGGGACAGTGTCCCCGGGCCTCACCATTCGCCCACAGGGACGATCGTTCGGCTGAAGCCCTGTGGAGCACTTCGCCGAGAGGCGACCGCCATCCGTGCCCACCATCTGGCCGCCCCGGCCGCGAATCCCCCGTCGCGACCGGGGCTTTCCGCTGTTCGGGACCGTTCGCGACCGCTCTCGACCGCTCGGGACGGTCAGGGAGGTCCGCTTGACTTCGAGAGCACTCCATTTCGTAGCGTTCGAGTCATGAGCGCTACGACACCTCAGCACAAGATCGGTTCCGGTTTCGGCGCGGGCAGCACGGCCGACGAGGTCCTGGCGGGCCTCGACCTCGGCGGCCGGCTCGCGATCGTCACCGGCGGCTACTCCGGGCTGGGCCTGGAGACCACCAGGGCCCTCACCGGGGCGGGCGCCCGCGTCGTCGTCCCCGCACGGCGCGTCGAGGCCGCCCGCGAGGCGCTGGCAGGCCTCGACGGGGTCGAGGTGGACGAGCTGGACCTCGGCGACCTGGAGAGCGTGCGCGGCTTCGCCGAGCGGTTCCTGGCCTCCGGCCGGACCGTCGACTTCATGATCGACAGCGCGGGGATCATGGCCTGCCCGGAGACCCGGGTCGGGCCCGGCTGGGAGGCCCAGTTCGCCACCAACCACCTCGGTCACTTCGCCCTGGTCAACCGGCTCTGGCCGGCCGTCGAGCCCGGCGGCGCGCGGGTCGTGTCGGTCTCCTCGCGTGCCCACCACTTCTCCGGGATGCGCTGGGACGACGTCCAGCGGCGGCACGGCTACGACAAGTGGGAGGCGTACGGCCAGGCCAAGACGGCGAACGTGCTGTTCGCCGTGCACCTCGACCGGCTCGGCCGGGACTCCGGCGTACGGGCCCTCGCGCTGCACCCAGGCGGCATCATGACCCCGCTGCAGCGGCACATCCCCCTCGCGGAGAAGATCGAGCGCGGCTGGGCGGACGAGCAGGGGAACCTGCTGGAGGTCGCGGGCCTGAAGACGCCGGAGCAGGGTGCGGCCACCCAGACCTGGGCGGCCACCTCCCCGCAGCTGGACGGCATGGGCGGGGTGTACCTGGAGGACTGCGACATCGCCGAGCCCGCCGCGGAGGGCGAGCCGACCGGGGTGAAGGCCTGGGCGGTCGACCCGGAGCAGGCCGCCCGGCTGTGGGACCTGTCGGCGGAGCTGACGGGCGTCGACGCGTTCGCCTGAGCCGTGCTCAGGCCGACGGCTCGTCGGGCACCGGGTCCTCGGGGTGCACCGCCCCCGAGCGCGGTGCTCCCCGGGGGCCCGCGCCGGCCTCGTCGGGGTCGGGGAGGTCCTCGTCGCGGTCCTGCGGCGGGCGGATCTCCGCCGCCTCCCAGGGGTCCCGGCCGGACCCGGCCTGCTGGTCCGGCAGGTCCCTGGGGACCGGCTTGCCGCCCTGCTTCTCGTCCACGGCACACTCCCCTCGCGTCGTTCCGAGCGTCAGGCGAGTACCTCGCCCGCACGCGGCGAAACACGCGGGTCAGCGCGGGCTGCGCTCCTCCAGGGCCCTGCGCCACGCGGGGAGCCGGTCCTCGGTCGCCGGTTCCGCGCGGCGGCCGCCGCGGCTGAAGAAGTCGGCGAGGGGCAGGATCGCGGCGCCGACGGTGACCGCGTCCGGGCCCAGCCGGCCGAGGTCGATGGTGACCTGCTCGGCGGGGTGGCGCAGCGCGTAGGTGGTCGCATACCGGCGTACAGCGGGCAGGAACCGGGCGCCGAGCTGTAGCCCGGCCCAGCCGCCGATCAGGATCCGCTCGGGCTGGAAGAGGTTGATCAGGTCGGAGAGGCCGGCGCCCAGGTACTCGGCGGTCTCCTCCAGGACGGCGAGCGCGACCGGGTCGGGCTCGCTGCCCTCGGGCGGGTAGGCGGCGGCGAGCATCGCGGTGAGCGCGGTCTCCTCGTCGAGGCCCTCGGCCGGGCGGCCGCCCTCCTCGCGCCAGCGGGCGAGCAGCGACTCGGCACCGGCGTACGCCTCCAGGCAGCCGAGCGCGCCGCAACGGCAGCGGCGGCCCCGTACCCGTACGGTGAGATGTCCCCATTCGACGGCCCGGCCGTGCTCCACCTCGGCGGAGACCAGGCAGGCGCCGACGCCGGAGCCGAACAGCACCACGACCGCGTTGTCCGCGCCGCGCCCGGCGCCGAACCACATCTCGGCCTGGCCGAGGGTCTTGGCGCCGTTGTCGATGAAGTACCGCACGGAGTCCGGGAGCCGGCAGCCGGAGCGGAGGAGCTCCTCCAGGGGGACGGCGTCCCAGCCGATGGTCTGGCCGTGCACGACGGCACCCCGGTCCTCGGTGTGCTCGATGATGCCGGGGACGCCGACACCGACGCCGAGCAGCAGCTCGGGCGAACCTCCGTCGATGGCCAGGACCTCGTCGATACCGTCCCGGATGTGGCCGACGATCACCTCGACGTCGTAGCCCTGCTGCTCCAACGGCCGCTCGACACGGGCCAGTTCGGTCAGGTTGAGGTCGAACAGCTCGACCCGGACCCGGGTCTCGCCGACGTCCACGCCGATCATGTGACCGCTGTGCGGGGCGACACGCAGCAGGGTGCGGGGGCGGCCGCCGTCGGAGTCGACGCTGCCGGCCTCCTCGACCAGGCCGTCGGCGACCAGGTCCGCGACCACGTTGCTCACCGATCCGGAGCTCAGGCCCGTCGCCGGGCCCAGCTCGAAGCGGCTCAGGGGGCCGTCGAAGTAGAGCCGCTGCAGTACGGCCGTGCGGTTGGCCCTCCTGAGGTCGCGTACCGTGCGCCCGTTCCGCCCCGCCATGTGGCTCCGCTCCCTTCACGAACCCTGCCCGACCTGCAACATACTCCTTCGGGGGGCCGGAAGCGATATTTTCCCAACCCTTAGTTCACGCTGTGAGCTAAGGAGGGGTTGATACCGGGTCGCGCCATCGGGGTGGGGACGCACCCGGGCGAACGGCTCGTCGTGGTTGCTCGCGCCCACGCGGCGGAGCCGCATACCAGTACAGCCCCGCGCCCCTGACGGGGCGCTGCAGGCGGCGGCGTCAATCAGCTCGACGCGTATACATCCTCCACAAAACGGCCGTCCGCCACCAGGGAGTTCAGCCATTCGTCGGGATTTCCCTCGGGGACGCGGTCACGGAACATCGTGCGGAACGCCTCCCGTACGCCTGGTGCCATGCGGGCGCCGTCGCCGCACACGTACACCCGGGCGCCCGCGGTCAGCAGCTCCCACACCTCGTCGGCCTCGGCCGCGATGCGGTGCTGGACGAAGGTGCCCGCGGTGCTGAAGGCGGGGCGGAGGGAGACCGCGCCAGCCTTCTCGGCGGCTCGCAGCTCCTCGGCGTGCAGGTAGTCGGCGTCGGCTGCGTCGCATCCGAAGTAGCAGAGGGCGGGCGGGAGTTCGGCGCCTGCCGCGAGCGCTGCCGTGCGGTCGGCGACGGCGCCCCGGAAGGGGGCCAGGCCGGTGCCGGCGGCGATCATGACGACCGGTGCGGTGCCGTCGATGCGGAAGGCCTCCCGGCAGGGCTGGACACGGGCGTGGACCGTGTCGCCGGGACGCAGGGCGGTCAGGTGGCCGGAGCCGGTGCCCCGGTAGATGCGGGGTCAGCTCGTGACGGCGATGAGCACTCCGACCCCCAGGAAGACCAGCGCGCCGAGAGTCAGGAGCACCACCGGCCCCACGACGTGCCGCCACATGCGCACCCGGGCGACCTGCGGGTTCTGGGCCAGGTAGACGACCTCCACCTGCCGTCCCGTCGCGAGCCCCATGCCGGACCCCTGGACCCGCGGCGAGAACTCCACCCGGTAGCCCAGGCGGTCCGTGAAGGCGATGACCGGGACCCATTTCGGCCCGTCGCTGTCGGTGGTGCGCACGTTGTCCACGACGAGTCCCCGGGCGTGCACCCCGTGCCGCCGCAACCGGTGCACCACCCTGCCCTCGTGCGCCGCGGCCACGAACAGCCCCAGGCCGGCCACCGTGCACAGCACCGCGCCGATGTTCAATGTCCCAACCCTTCTGCCCTGCCCGACCGTTCGGCACCTCGGGTGCAGAAGACGCGTCGGCCCGGCGTTCGGTTTCCGGGGCCGCGCCCCGGCTCCGCCGGCACTTCGGGGACGCTCCGTAATCAACTCTGGTCAACCAGCCACTAGCGCGCGCGAGCGATCTGTGGACAATACGTTCGACGTGACACGCGAGTGGGAACAGGCCAAGGGATGCAACACGTACGGAAGTGGGCCGAGGGACTGTCGGGACTGCTGCGGCGGCATCGGGACCCGGTGGTCGTCCAGACGCTGCGGTCGGCCACCGCGGCCACGATCGCCTACGTCCTCGCGCTCCATCTGAGCCCGGAACCGGCGCCGCTCACCGCACCGCTGACCGCGCTGCTGGTCGTCCAGGTGACCCTGTACGCCACCCTGACCAACGGCTTCCGCCGGGTCAACTCGGTGGTGGCCGGCGTGCTGGTCGCCATCGCCTTCAGCCAGCTGGTGGGGCTGACCTGGTGGAGTCTCGCCCTGCTGATCGTGGCCTCACTGGCGGTGGGGCATCTGGTCCGCGTCGACGAGTACATCCCCGAGGTGGCGATCAGCGCCATGCTGGTGCTCGGGGTCACCACCATCAGCAGCACCGCGTGGGCGCGGATCGTGGAGACCCTGATCGGCGCGGTCGTCGGCATGGGCTGCAACCTCCTGCTCCCGCCCCCGGTGTGGGTGGACGAGGCCGGCGAGTCGATCGAGGGCCTGGCCCGCCGGCTGCGGCAGCTCATGCTGCGGATGGGCGAGGAGGCGGCGGAGGTCATGCCCTGGCAGCAGGCCGCCGCCCGGCTGCACGAGGCCCGCCGCCTGGACCACGCCATCGTCGAGGTGGACGCGGCGCTGCGGCAGGCGGAGGACAGCCTGCGGCTCAATCCGCGGGTCAGGGAGGGCCTGCTGCACCGGGTGGTGCTGCGCACCGGCCTGGACACGCTGGAGATCTGCACGGTCGTGCTGCGGGTGCTGGCCCGGACATTCACCGACCTGGCCAAGGCCCGCGAACCCGAACCGTTGTTCGCACCGGACGCGGGCGCGGCCGTCGAGCAGCTGCTGTCCCAGATCGCCGACGCCGTGGTCAGCTTCGCGGTACTGGTGACCACCAGCATCAGCGAGAGCGCCGAGTCGGCCGAGGCCCGGCTCGCCGCCGAGCTGCACACGGCTCGCGGCACCCGCGACAAGCTCGCCGATCTGCTCCAGCAGGAGATCCGCCGCGACGACCGGAACTGGCAGCTGCTCGGCGCCGTCCTGACCGAGGTCAACCGGCTCCTCGACGAGCTGGACACCGAGCACCGCACGCGCCGTCTGCTGGAGGAGCTGGACCGGGTCTCCGGCGAACAGCGCGCCAGGCTGCCCCGGCTGACCTGGCTGCGGGAGCGGGTGGGCGTACCGGAGCGGCTGCGGCGGAACCGGGCCGGTGGTGCGGTGCGTTCTCCCTCCGGGACGGGGAAAGGGGAACGCCGATGACGGACGCGGCGGTACGGATCGACGGGAACACACTGCGGCTGCCGGGCGGGGTGGCGGTGCGGTTCGTGCGCACGCTGCGGCTGCCGGAGACGGGCACGCATCCGCTGCCGCCGGGGCTGGGCGAGTTCCCGGTCCGGCGAGTGGGCGACTACCCGGACACGGTTCCGGCCGAGTGGCGGGCGCGGGGCGGGGTGATGCTGCCGGTGTACCTGCGCGAGGCGATGTGGCTGAGCTTCGCGGGCACGACGGAGCCGGCCGCGCTCCAGGTCGGCGTCGGCAAGGTGTGCGCGGTGTCCGGCGAGCCGTGGCGCGACCGGCTGTCCCGGAAGCCGCAGAACTACCTGGTCCTCCCCCGGCAGCCGTGGCTGGACGGCATCAACTCCGGAAAGGGCACGGTCCGCCAGTTCGTGGCAGTGCCGCTCGGGCTGGGTGCGACGGTGGAGGGGCAGGTCACCGGCGAGGAGGTGTGGGGCGGGGTGCAGTTGGAGTCCTTCGGGCTCAAGGACGAGCCGCTGGCGCAGTGGCGCCGCCGGCAGCGGCTGCGGCAGTTGCAGCGGCGCACGGCGGAACCGCTGGGCGGCGGCTACGGCGCGGCCCTGCCGATGATGGCCGCCGCACCGGCCGCACCCGGCGCGGCCCCGCCGGCCAGGTCGGCCGGGATGGGCCTCGGAGTCGGCGGCTCGATGCGCCAGGAGGTGTACGAGGACGACCGACCGCTGGGCGACTGGGCCGAGGCCCCGGCCGGGCGCGTCTTCGTGCACCTGGTCACGCCCCCGCAGTGGCACCGCATCACGGGCGAGGCGCCCCCGCCGTCGCCGGTGGACCGGGCGGCGTACACCCGCGCGAGGCTGCCCTGGTACGACTACTACGACCAGGACGCCCGGGATCTCGCCCCCACGGACGCCCTGGAGTCGGTCAAGCCGGTCGGCGACTGGCTCGGCGACGACCTGGAGCCGTGGCAGCAGCCGTCCCCGGGGCAGGTGGTCCCCCTGAAGGACGCGGCGGGCGAACCGGTGGAGGACGGCGACTGATAGCAAGCGCCATTGCACTGGATGCAACAGGCGTTGCTTTTCTTGCGCTGCCCCCTCGCTCCACGTCAAGGTGTGTCAGGTCCGGGGTGATTCACGACCTGAGGTGCGTGGCATGGGCAGTGGTACGGAAGGGACGCGCGGCGGCTGGAGCAGGCGCCGGTTCGTCGGTGCGCTGGCGGGCGCGGCCGCGGTGGTCGCGGTCCCGGCCCCGGCGGCACCGCCCTCGGCGGCACCGTCCGCGGAGCGGTCGGCCCCGGCGGCGCGCCCGGCTGCCACCACCCCGGCGAAGACCCCCTCGGCTCCCCGCCCGCTCTACCTCGGCACGTACACCTCCGTGGACGGCGGCGGCACCGGCATCGGCCTCGCCACCTACGACCCGGCGACCGGCCGGATCACCGGCACCGGCACGATCACGGGGGTCGCCGACCCGTCGTACCTGGCCGTCCACCCGGACGTCCGCACGCTGTACGCGGTGAACGAGCGTGCGGACGGGAGCGTGACCGCCGTACGCCTGGCGGACCGCAGGATCCTGGGCAGCCGGAGCACGGGCGGGGCGGGCCCCTGTCACCTCTCGGTCCATCCCACCGGCCGCTGGCTGCTGAGCGCCGACTACAGCTCGGGCACCGTGGCCGTGCACCCGATCGACGCCACCGGCGCCCTCGGCGAGCGCACGGCCCTGGTGACGCACTCCAGTCCGGCGCCCGGGCCCGGCCAGCAGGGCCCGCACGCCCACCAGTTCATCACCAGCCCGGACGGCGGCCACGTCCTCGCCGTGGACCTGGGCACCGACACGGTCTACAGCTACCGCCTCGATCCCGCGCGGGGCACGCTCACCGAGGTCGCCCAGGCGCACACGAAGCCGGGGGCGGGCCCGCGCCATCTGACCTTCCACCCCGGCGGACGCCACGCGTACCTGGCCGACGAGGTGGGCGACACGGTCGCGGTCTGCGCCTACGACCCGGCCACCGGCCGGCTGACGATCGGCGCGCCGCAGTCCTCCGGCAGCACGGCCGGCACCACCAACTACCCGGCCCAGTTCCTGGTCACCGCGGACGGCTCCTACGCCTATCTGGCCAACCGGGGCGACAACACGCTCGCACGGTACGCGATCGAGGCCGACGGGGCCCGGCTGCGGCTGCTGGACACGGTGCCGGTGCACGGGGACTTCCCCCGTCAGATCGCCTTCTCCCCGGACGGCCGGCTGCTGTTCGCGGCGAACCAGCGGTCCGGCACCGTGAGCGTCTTCACCGTCGCCCCGGACAGTGGTGAACTCCGGCTCGCCGGCGAGCCGTTCGCGTCACCGGTCGCCGTCTGCGCGCTGCCGCTGTAGCGTCCGCGGGCAGGAGGCGGCGGCGCTCGCCTGGGCCAGCAGCACGTGCATGCGCTCGGTGAGCTGGGCGATGTCGTCGGCGGGCGCGTGGAAGGCGAGCCGTACGTCGCCGTGGGCGCGGGTGCGTTCGATGCGCAGGGTCAGTCCGTGCCGGTCCACGGCGAGGGGCTGAACGCGGGTCGCGGCGTGCAGGCTCTCGGGTTCGACGAGCCGGGTGAGCCGCTCGACGGCGTCCGGGTGGGAGTCGGCCAGGTGGGTCAGGAGTTTGGCCTCGGCGCCGGCCAGCGGGTCCGGTTGCGCGACGGCGAACTCGTCGAGATCGACGACCACCGCGCCGGAGGGCCGGCGCAGCACCACCCGGGTGGGGTGGAAGACGAGGTGCTCGTCGACGGGGGCGAACCAGCCGGCCATCCAGAGCCGGGCCCGGATCCGGCCCCGCACCGGGACGGGCGCCACGTCGGCGAACTCCAGCACCGCGGACGGCTCACCGCGCGGGGCGCAGATCGCGGCCGTGAGCAGGGCGCTGTCCTCGGGCACGTGCAGCAGCACCCGGCCGTCGTCGGCGACGGCGTGCGCGCCGACGTACTCCTCGCGTCCGCCGTCCGCGGTCACCATGCACGACCACGCGACGGCCAGCAGGGACCGGGCCTGCTCCGCCGCACCGGGTCCGGCCGCCCAGGCTGCCTGTTCGTCACCCATCCCGCATCCTCCTTAGGTAAGGCTCACCTAACTTATCGAAGATCGGGGAGTACGCCAAGTACGGAGCGCGTCACACAGGTGAAGAACAGGGTGAGCAAAGCAGCCGGGGCGGTCAGGAGATGACGCCCAGCAGGGCCCGCGCGCACAGGTCCCGCACCTGTTCCCGCGTCAGTTCCTCGGTGCGCAGCCACTCCAGGCAGACGTGGGTGGTGAAGGCGAGCCAGCCGCGCACCGCGAGCCTGGTGTCGGGGCGCTCCCCGAGGGCGGGGCCGAACTCGGGGTCGGCGGCGAGGGTGGCGAGGATCTGGCGCTCCTGGGCGGCCTGGGCCTGCCGGTAGACGCGGCGCACGGCCTGGTCGCCGGAGGCCTCCGCGCGATGGAAGGCCCGGAAGCCGTGCGCATGGGTGTGGACGTAGTCGAGGTAGATGTCGAGGCCCGCGGTGAGCTGTTCACGGGCGGGCACCCCGGGCTCGGCCGCCGTCATCCGCAGCATCCGCTCGCTCTCCCGCTCCACGACCGCCGCGAAGAAATCACGTTTCGTCGGAAAATAGTGGTACAGCAGACCTCGGGAGACACCCGCGATCTCCGCGACCTGCTCGATCCACACCTCGTCGTACGGGCTCTCGGAGAAGAGCCTGGCCCCGACCGAGAGGAGCTGCTCACGGCGGGCCGTGGTGCTGAGCCTGCGGCGGCTGCGCTCACCCTGGTTCGGGACCATGTCCGCACTTTACTTGACGTGGGTTCAACAACGGGACGAGACTGAAACCGGCCTATTGAACCCACGTACAACTAGATCGACGTGCCGCAGCATCGAGGGAGATCGCGTCATGGCGGAGACGGTCACGCAGCCTGGGACGGGGCCGGACGGCCCGCTGCCGAAGGGGTTCCGGGGCGCCGAGCAGGGCTGGCCGGAGCTGCACCGCATCCCGCACCCGCCGCGCCGGCTGCCGCTCCTCGGCGACGTCCTGGGCGTCGACCGGCGCACCCCGCTCCAGGACTCGATGCGGATCGGCGGGCAGCTGGGCCCGATCTTCCGGCGCAGGGCGTTCGGCAACGAGTTCGTGTTCGTGTGGGGTGCCGAACTGGCCGCCGACATGGCCGACGAGTCACGGTTCGCCAAGCATGTGGGCCTCGGGGTCGCCAATCTGCGCCCGGTCGCCGGGGACGGCCTGTTCACGGCGTACAACCACGAGCCGAACTGGCAGCTGGCGCACGACGTCCTGGCCCCGGGCTTCAGCCGGGAGGCCATGGAGGGCTACCACGCGATGATGCTGGCGGTGGCCGGGCGGCTGACCGACCACTGGGACCGCGAACTGGCCGCCGACCGCTGGGTGGACGTGCCCGGCGACATGACCAAGCTGACCCTGGAGACGATCGCCCGCACCGGGTTCGGGCACGACTTCGGCTCGTTCGAGCGGGACCGGCCGCATCCCTTCGTGACCTCGATGATCGGCACGCTCACCTATGCGCAGCGGCTGAACAGCGTGCCCGGGCCGCTGGCCCCGCTGATGCTGCGGCAGGCCTCCCGGCGCAACGCGGCCGACATCGACCACCTCAACCGCACGGTCGACGACCTCGTCGCCGAGCGGCGCAGGACCGGCCGCGGGGACGGCGACCTGCTCGACCGGATGCTGGAGACGGCCCATCCGGAGACCGGCGAACGGCTGTCCGCCGAGAACGTGCGACGGCAGGTGATCACCTTCCTGGTGGCCGGCCACGAGACCACCTCGGGCGCGCTCTCCTTCGCCCTGCACTACCTCGCCCTGCACCCGGAGATCGCCGCCCGGGCGGCCGCCGAGGTGGACCGCGTCTGGGGCGACACACCCGCGCCGGGCTACGACCAGGTGGCAAAGCTCCGTTATGTCCGCCGGGTCCTTGACGAGTCGCTGCGGCTGTGGCCGACGGCGCCCGCCTTCGCCCGCGAGGCCCGTGAGGACACCGTGCTGGCCGGGCGGTACCCGATGCGGCGGGGCGCCTGGGCGCTGGTGCTGACCCCGATGCTGCACCGGGACCCCGAGGTGTGGGGACCGGACGCCGAGAGCTTCGACCCGGACCGGTTCGACGCGAAGGCGGCCCGCGGCCGGGCCCCGCACACCTTCAAGCCGTTCGGCACCGGCGCGCGCGCCTGCATCGGCCGCCAGTTCGCGCTGCACGAGGCCACCCTGGTCCTCGGCCTGCTGCTGCGCCGCTACGGCCTCGGGGCCGACCCGGACTACCGGCTGCGGGTGACCGAGCGGCTCACGCTGATGCCGGACGGCCTGCGGCTGCGGCTGCAGCGCCGCACCCCCGCCCCGGCGCCGGTGACCGTGCCGGAGGCGCCCGCGTCAGGGAGCGGCGGGGGCTGTCCAGTGCACGGGACGGGCGACTGACGCCGGCAGCCGGGTGCCGGCACTGCCCCGGGCCGCGTCGACCTGCGGCTGGGTCAGGAAGATCGCGCCGGTCAGGTCCGCGTCGGTGAGGTCGGCGGCCCGCAGGTCGGCGCCGATCAGGTCGGTGTACCGCAGGTCGGCGCCGGTGAGGTCGGCGGCGATCAGGCAGGCCCCGCGCAGGCTCACCCCGCGCAGGCCGGCGTTCCTGAGGCGGGCGCCGACCAGGTCCGCGCCCCGGCGGTCCTTCTTCCGGCCGCGGACTCCGGCGCGGGCCAGCTCGCTGGTGCGCAGCAGCAGGACGTTGACCTTCTCCCGGTGCGCGGCGACGTCCAGGGCGGCGAGTTCCCCGGGCGTCCCCCGGGTGAGTTCCTCGGTGTCCTCGAGGAGCCTGCCCAGTTCGGTGCGGACCGGGCGGGCGGCGGGCAGGTCCAGCGCCTCGGTGAGGTAGCGGAGCAGTTCGTGCAGCTGCCGTACGACCGGGAAGGTCTCGAACATCCGGCGGGCGTGCTCCGGGGAGCCGGTGCGCCAGTCCTGCCCGCCGAAGATCACCTGCGAGACCTGCTGGCCGGCGCCGAAGCAGTCGTAGACCGTGCAGCCGCCGAACCCCTTCTGCCGCAGCTCGGCGTGGATGCCGCAGCGGTGGTCGCCGCGGAGGTTGCCGCAGGGCTTTCCGGCGGGCTTGTCGACCGCGAAGTCCGCCGAGGCGGTGAACGGCAGGGCTACACAGCACAGCCCGAAACAGCGCGCGCAGTCGCCGCTCAGCCGGGCCCGTTCGGATATCTGTTCTGGCACCCGGTCAGCCTACTGACCGGCGAGGACCTCCTCGTCCGCATTTCTCAGCCGGGCCGCGTCCGCCCCCGGCGGCCGGCCGAACTGCCGCCGGTACTCGCGGCTGAACTGCGAGGCGCTGTCGTAGCCGACCGCGTACCCCACGTCGGCCACGTCGTCGGTGCTGCTCATCAGGCGCAGCCGGGCCTCCTGGAGACGGATGTGCTTCTGGTACTGGATCGGGGTCATCGCGGTGACCGCCCGGAAGTACCGGTGGAACGGCGAGGCGCTCATCCCGGCGAGCCGTGCGAGGTCCTCGATGCGCAGCGGGTCGGGGTAGTGCTCACGGATGAAGCGGACGGCCCGGCCGATCTGGGTGAGCCGGCTGTCGGCGAGCCCGATCTGCCGGACGAGCGCGCCCTGCTCGCCGGTGATCAGCCGCCACAGGATCTCCCGCTCGATCATCGGAGCGAGCACCGGGATGTCGGCGGGCCGGTCGAGCAGCCGCACCATCCGGAGGGCGGCGTCGACCAGGTCGGCGGGCGCGTCGCCGACCGCGAGCGCGGGCAGGTCGGTGCGGCGGCGCACACCGCCCGCGTGCGGGTCGGTTCCGGTCTCCAGGAGCAGCGCGGCGATGCGCGCGGGGCGCAGCCGGAAGCCGAACCCCAGGAACGGCGTCTCGCTGGTGGCCCGGGTGCACTGCCCGCTGACCGGCAGGTCGACCGAGACGACCAGGTACTGGCCGACCTCGTAGTCGTAGATCCGGCCGCCCAGCGTCAGCCGTTTGGCGCCCTGGGCGACCAGGGCGAGGACGGGGTCCACGATGCCCGAGCGCGGCCCGGTGGGCCGTTCGGCACGGGTCAGCATGAGGCCGTCGATCGCGGGGACGGCGTCGGCGTCGCGCGGGGCGTGCCGGTCGATCAGGGAGCGCAGTTCGTCGAGGGACACGCTCCCGATTCAAACGCCGGCCGGGGACGTCCGCAACGCCCTCCCCTCCCCCTCCCCCGGAAACTCGGCAGGATCGTGCAAGCCTCCGGTGCGATCGCCCTAACGTTCCCGCAGCTCAGACTGGTTTGCTCGAAGAACCGGATCCCCCGGCGACTTCCACCGCGACCTTCACGGAGCACTTCATGGCACTCGACTCGTACGTCGGTCTCGGCCGGTCCGGGCTCAAGGTGAGCCCCTTCTGCCTCGGCGCGATGAACTTCGGCGAGGACGGCGGCTTCGGCTGCTCGGTCGAGGAGTCGGAGAAGATCCTCCAGACCTATCTCGACCTCGGCGGCAACTTCGTCGACACCGCCAACTTCTACACCAACGGCCACTCGGAGGCGATCCTCGGCGACTTCCTCGCCGCCCGCCCCGGCCGCCGCGACCGCCTGGTGCTGGCCACCAAGTTCTTCGGCAACCTGCACCTCGGCGACCCCAACGGCGGCGGCGCCGGGCGCAAGGCGATCGTCGGCCAGCTGGAGGACTCGCTGCGCCGGCTGCGCACCGACCACATCGACGTGTACTGGCTGCACAACCACGACCGGTCCACCCCGGTCGAGGAGACCCTGCGGACGCTCGACGACCTGGTGACGGCCGGCAAGATCCGGTACGTGGGCTTCTCGGACACCCCGGCCTGGTTCACCGCCAAGGCCCACACCATGGCGCTGCTGCGCGGCTGGACGCCGGTGACGGCGCTGCAGATGGAGTACTCGCTGCTGGAGCGCACCATCGAGGGCGAGCTGATCCCGCTCGCCCAGGACGCGGGGATGGGGCTGCTGCCCTGGTCCCCGCTCAGGAGCGGCTTCCTGTCCGGGAAGTACCGCAAGGGGCGGGGCGCGCCCGCCGACGCCCCGCGGGCCGCCGTCCTCGGGCAGCCCGACGAGGCCGAGTTCACCGTGATCGAGGCGCTCGCCGCCGTCGCCGAGGAGATCGGCACCGGTTCGGCCGCCGTGGCGCTGTCCTGGGTGCAGAACCGCGCCGGCGTCACCTCCACCCTCATCGGCCCGCGCACCCTCGGCCACCTGGAGTCCAACGTCGCGGCCCTCGACGTCCGCCTGACGCCGGAGCAGACGGCCCGGCTGGACGAGGTGTCGGCCCCGGCCCTCAACTTCCCCCACGACCTCAACCGCCGCGTCGGCACCATGCTCCAGTACGCGGGCGCCACGGTCGACGGCGTGCCGAGCGCGGTGTATCCGCCGCTGCTGGAGAGCACGGCCCGCTACTGATCAGGGTCGTCGTCCGACCGTATGTGGGTGAGCTTGGCCGGGTTGGTGACGACGTAGACACCGGAGACCTGGTCGCCGTCCGGGGTGAGGTCCATGACCATCACGGCGTACGGGGAGTCGCCCGAGAACAGCACCGCCGCGTCGTCGCCGTTGACACCGCGGTAGCGGACCTCCAGGTCCCCGGCGCGCCGGGAGGCGTAGCCGGCCAGCATGCGGGCGGCCTTCTCCCGGCCGTGGACCGGTCGCAGCCCGGCCCCCTGCCGGGCGCCGCCGCCGTCGATCCAGACCGTCACGTCCGGGGCGAGGATCTCCAGGAGCGCCTGCAGATCGCCGCCGAGGGCGGCCTCGACGAACCGTTCGGTCGCCTCCCGCCGGACCCGGGGACGGGCCCGGTAGCGGGGGCGGCGGGCGTGTACATGGGCGCGGGCCCGGTGGGCGACCTGACGGACGGCGGCGGGGCTGCGGTCGAGCATTGCGGCGATCTCGGTGTGGGGATAGCCGAACACCTCGTGGAGGACGAACACCGCCCGCTCCAGCGGGGTGAGGGTCTCCAGGACCACCAGCATCGCCAGGGAGACCGAGTCGTTGCGGACCGTGCGGTCGGCGGTGTCCGGGGCGAGGCCGGTGCCGGCGTCGGTGACCAGGGGTTCGGGCAGCCACGGACCCACGTACGTCTCACGGCGGGAGGCGATGGCCGTCTGCCGGACGAGGGCGTGGTTCACCGCGATCCGGACGAGGTAGGCGCGCGGGTTGCCGATCTCCGCCAGCGGCGCCCGGCGGTTCTTGCCGGACCAGGACAGCCAGGTCTCCTGGAGCACGTCCTCCGTGTCGGCGACGCTGCCGAGCATGTTGTAGACGACGGAGAACAGCAGCTCGCGGTGGTCGGTGAAGAGCCAGGTCGCGGTGTGCTCGGGGCTGTCCTGCCGGTCTCCGGTACCGGGGAACGTGTTTTCGGTGCCGGGTGACGTGCTCATCCCTGTTCCTCGTAGGTGATGTGGTACGTGGCCGCGACGGGATTGATCCTGGCGGGATCCAGGCGCCCCTCGGTGTCGTCGGTCGTCGCCTTGACCGCGAACGCGGGCGGCAGCGGAATCCGGCCGGGCCTGGTGGCCTCCGGTGCCGGCAGGATGAAACGGTCTTCAGGCACGCGCGCGCTCCTTCTCGCCCGGTGTGGGCTTCCTGCCGCCGAACGCCTCTTTCCGGATGACGTCGAGGAGGCTCGGAGCGCCCTCCGTGGTGCGGACGTCGACGAAGGCGCGCACGTGGCCGTCACCGACCGCCTCGCGCAGCAGCACGTTTCCCAGATCCGCCCGCGAGGTGAACCGGCCGGGCAGGCGCGAAGTGCCGACCTGGTAGGCGCTGACGGCAGCCGTGTCGAAGAGGCCGGCAGGACGGACGACGGTCCACCGGCGGTCGCCGTCGCGCACGATCTCCTCCATCCGCCGCATGTCCTCGTACACGGTGCGCCCCATCGTGCGCGCGATGAGGGGTTCGAGCACCTTCCGGAAGAGGAAGGTCTCGCCGGGCGCCGGCACGCCGAAGAGCACGGTCGAGGACACGCACACCAGGCGCCGCACGCCGTGTTCCGTCATGGCCCGCGTGATGTGGGTGATGCCCTGCGAGTACACGGTGACGGGGTTTCGGCCGTACGGCACGCCGAGCGTCGAGATCACCGCGTCCTGACCGGCCACGACACGTGCCACGGCGGCCGGGTCGAGCACGTCCGCACCGGCCACCCGCAGCCGCGGGCCGCTCGGCGGGAACGCCTCGGGGCGGCGGGTGACGGCGGTGACCGTGTGCCCTTCGGCGATCCCCTGCGCGGTGACCTGCCGCCCGGTCGGCCCGTTGGCGCCGAATATCACGAGTTTCACGTACTTCCCCTCTCCTGCCGGGCTTGGGTGTGCGCACGACGGCGTCGGCCAAGCCGCTTCTGTCACTGGGAGGGGTCCGGGGGCGCCGAGTGTGACACCCCGCTCTGGGGTGAGACGTGAACCACACGAGCAGAACTCACCACGGAGTTTCCGGCCCGGTGGGGGTCCTCTTCATCCGGCGGAAAACAAAGTCGGCTACCACAGAGGCAGGAACCCGCAGGACAGGAGACGGACCATGTGCAGGCATCAGCCCCCGTGCCCCGGCGCCGACCACCCCGGCAGCCACCCGGCCGTCGTCGTCTCGGCCCATCCCGAACAGGGCTGGAGCCTGCTGTGCGACGGCACGATCGTCTTCGACGACACCGGTGAACTCCTGCCCGACGGACGGACCGTGAGCCCTCATCGGCCCCCGGCCGCCGCCGTCCGAGTGGCTGTCAGTCCTCCTCGGCGGTGAAGTCCAGGCGGTCGAGCCGCTCGGGGTCGGCCAGGATGTACATCTCGGTGATCCGGCCGTCGGCGATGGTGACCGCCATGACGGAGAGCGGGCGTCCCTCGGGCGCGGTGACCATGCCGACGGCACCGTTGACCAGCGCGAGCCGCGCCCAGCCCGCGAACTGCCGGAAGGTGAACGCGCCTTCGGCCACCGCCCGGGCACCGCGCAGCACCTTGGACGCGGCGGCGCCGCGCACCAGCGCCCCCGAGTCGACACGCAGCACCACATCGGGGTGCAGCACGGCGACGAGCGCCTCGAAGTCACCGCCCCGGGAGGCGGCCAGGAAGGCCTCCAGCACCTGGCGCTGCCGCCCGAGGTCGGGGTCGGCGGCGGGCGTGGCCCCCTGGACCCGGCGGTGGGCCCGGCTGGCCAGCTGCCGGGTGGCCGCCGCACTGCGCTCCACGACCGTCGCGATGTCGTCGAAGGGCACCGCGAACATGTCGTGCAGGACGAACGCCAGCCGCTCGGCGGGTTCCAGCGTCTCCAGGACGATGAGGAGGGCTAGCCCGACGGAGTCCGCCTCCAGCACCTCCTGTTCGGGGTCGACGCCCGACAGCGGCCGGATCACCGGGTCCGGGACGAACGTCTCGTCGATCGGCTGCTCGCGGCGCGCCGTACGGGAGCGCAGCATGTCGAGGCAGACCCGGCCGACCACCGTGGTCAGCCAGCCCCCCAGGTTCCTGATCTCGTCCGCGTCGGTCCGTCCGAGCCTGAGCCAGGCCTCCTGGACCGCGTCCTCGGCCTCGGCGAGCGAGCCGAGCATCCGGTAGGCCACCGCGCGCAGTTGACCGCGGTGTTCCTGGAAACGGCCGGCCAGCAGTTCCGCGTCCATGGTCATGTCCCCCCGTTTCGCCACGGCCGCAGACTATGCGGACCCGCCACGCCCGCAACCTCTTTTGCGGGACGTCACGCCTCGTCGCGGGCGAGTTTCAGCAGCCGGTCCAGGACCCGCGGCGCGCCGGTGCGCAGCCCGTCGTGCTCGAACTCGTCGGTGACCCAGGTGCGCAGGCCCCGGACGGCCCGTGCGGTCGCCAGCGAGTGCCCGGCGTCGACGTACATGTCGTCGTGGTAGACGGCGGCTGCGACCGGGACCTCGTTGGCGGCGAGGCGGGCCGGGTCGTACAGCGGCTGCCAGTCGGTGCGGGCGGCGAGCAGCTCCGCCGCCTCCTTCAGCGGGCGCAGGGACGGGTCGCTCTCGAACGTCCAGGGGTGCACGGTCTCGCCCGTGAACAGCACCGGGGCGTCGTCCGTGAGCGCCTTCGCCGCGTCGAACTGCGGGAACTCGGCGCGGACCCGCTCGGCCGCCCAGGCGGTGGGGCGGGCGTCCTGGCCGTAGATCGGCTCGTGGACCAGGGCGTACAGCGGGTTGCTCGCGTACGACAGCAGGCCCAGGGCCTGCTCCTGGAAGGCGTCGGAGAGTTCGGGGCCGGACGGGGTGCGGACGAAGGCGTCCTCCAGGAGGAAGTGCAGGCGGTGGCTGCCGTCGCTCGTGCCCAGCATCAGGCCGAGGGACTGGAAGGCCTCGACGGTGAGCCGGTAGCCGCCCGGCAGCAGCACCTCGCGGTCGAGGAGGTGTTCGGCGATCCGCCGGACCCGCTCGACGTCCATCGGGTAGCGGTCGTAGTGCGCGGCGACCTTGCGCTCGATGCGCGGGTAGGCGGCGCGGTACACGTCGTCGGCGTGCGCGTCGAGGGACGGCAGGCCACCGGTGATCACGGAGGTCCTGAGGCCCTCCGGGAAGAACGACAGGTACGTCACCGTGCAGAAGCCGCCGAAGCTCTGCCCGAGAGTCGTCCACGGGGCGCCCCCGGTGACCTGGGGCCGGATCGCCTCGCAGTCCCGGACGATCGAGTCGGAGCGGAACCGGGCCAGGTGGTCGGCCTGGGCGGCCGGGCCGCCGCGCAGCGGCAGCGTCTGCCGGTTGACCGGGGTGGAGCGGCCGGTGCCGCGCTGGTCGAGGAGCAGCACGCGGTACTCCTGCAGGGCCCGGTCGAGCCAGGCCTGGCGCCCGACAAAACGATTCGCCCCGAAACCGGGTCCACCCTGCAGATACAGCAGCCAGGGCAGCTCCCGGTCCGCCTTGTCGCTCGCGACCGCCTCCCGTGCGTACAGCTCGATGGTCTCGCCGTCCGGGTCCGCGTGGTCGAGGGGGACGGTGAAGTGGCGGTCGGTGAGGACGACGCCGGGCTGGCGGTAGCTGAGGCTCAACGGTTCTCCCGGGACGGACGGATGGTCGCGCCCCAGTTCAGCACACGTCCTGGGACGGTCCACCCCCGGGATCATGAAATCGTTACTGAATACCCGATCAGCGGGCGGCGAGGCTGGAGCGGCGCACCACCAGTTCCGGCTGGAGGACCACCCGGCGGTGCTCGTGCGGTGCCCGGCCCTCCCGGTCCTCGGTCTCCTCCAGGAGGAGGTCGGCGGCCATCGCCCCCATGGTGACGGCGGGCTGGCGGACCGAGGTCAGCGGTACGGCGGCCGCGGCGGCGAACTCGATGTCGTCGTAACCGACGATGGCGAGGTCGTCCGGGACGACCACCCCGGCCGCGTACATGGCCTGCAGGACGCCGAGGGCCAGGAGGTCGTTGGCGCAGAACACGGCGGTGGGCCGGTCGGCGAGGCCGAGGAGGCGGGCGCCCGCGTCCCGGCCGGCGGCCACGTCGAGCCGCTCGGTCGGCAGCTCGCGCAGCGCCTCGGGGCCGAGTCCGGCCTCGGCGAGGGCGTTCAGGGCGCCGGTGCGGCGGTCACGGACCTGGTTGAAGCCGGGCGGGCCGCTGACGTACGCGATCGAGCGATGCCCGGCGTCGACGAGATGGCGCACGGCCAGCGCGCCGCCCGCCACGTCGTCGACGCTGACCGAGCACTCGGTGGTGCCCTCGGCGACCCGGTCGACCAGGACGAAGGGGATGCCGTGCCGGCGGAAGGACTCGATGTTGCGGCCGGTGGCGTCCGCCGGGGTGAGCAGGACGCCGCGCACCCGCTGCTCGGCGAAGAGCGACAGGTACTCGGCCTCCTCGCCGGCGTTCTGCGCGCTGTTGCAGACCATCACGCCGAGCCCGGCGTCCCGGGCCGCCCGCTCGGCGCCCCGGGCCACGTCCACGAAGAAGGGGTTGCCCATGTCGAGGACGAGCAGGCCCATGATCCGGCTGCGGCCCGCGCGCAGCTGGCGGGCGGACTCGCTGCGGACGTAGCCGAGCCGGTCGATCGCCGACTGCACCCGCGCCCGGGTCTCGCCGGCGACGGTGTCCGGACGGTTGATGACGTTCGAGACCGTACCCACCGAGACTCCGGCGGCACGGGCGACGTCCTTGATACCCACCGACTGGACCATCGGGCGAGACCTCCAGGAACATGGACGGCGCCTTCACCACGCGGAAGGGCACATCGGGAAGGGCTTCACATTACGACATGACTCGCACACCGGTCCGGGTCAGGCGGGCAGGGCGAAGTCGACGACATGGAGCGCGGAGGGTGTCGTACCGCTCGATGTCTCCTGATACATGAACGACAGCACGTTGTCGGCCTTGACGCGCAGCTCGTCGATCACCACCTCGCCGAAGGCGTTCAGGTCGCTGCCGTCGTGCAGGAGTGCCCAGTCGGAGTACCCGGAGGCCTTGGACGCGCCGGCGATCCGGCCGTGGGGGAACACGGCGTAGGCGTTGTCGTACTTGTCCAGGACCAGCTTGGTGCGCTGGCTGGAGTTCAGGGCGACCGGGATCTCGGTCTTCTGCCAGGTGCCGGAGGCGTTCTTGCGGACGTGGAAGGCGCGCCCGTTCGCGGTGCGGTCGGCGACGTAGTCGGTGGTGCACTGGCCGAAGCGGCCGGGGACGTAGCTGATGATCGCGTGCGGGAGTCCGGTGGAGTCGGTCCACTGGCTCTCCTGGTTCATCAGGGAGTGGTCGGGGTTGAGGGAGTCGACGACCAGCCCGGAGTCGGTGACGGCGACGGTGTCCGAACTGCCGGTGGTGGCGACCAGGGTCCCGGCGTCGTTGCGCCAGGTCCGGCCGCGGTCCGTGGAGTAGACGTAGCCGGTGTCGTGGTTGGTGATGCCGCCGCTGTTGCACATCACGGCGGCGTTCTGCTCGCGCCAGGTGAAGAAGGCGTGCAGCCGCCCGTTGACGTCGTAGTCGATGCCGTGCAGGTACATGTTGCGGGCGGTCGACGAACCGTGCTCGCTCGTGTACGTCCCGGTGGAGCTGCTCCACTCCCCCAGCGCGGTCCAATTCGAACCGTCGTACTCCGCGAGGGCGTTGCGGCCGTTCCCGGAGACCCCCACCCGGTAGCTGAGCTGGAGCTTTCCCTCGGGGGTGGAGACGAACTGTGGGTAGGTGAACTGGGAGGTGAGCGAGACACCGTCCAGAGACGTCTGTACGGCGCCGAAGACGGCCGAGGTCCAAGCGGTGGAGCCGGGGTTGTCGAGCAGTGCGGCCACCGACTTCACGTAGAAGAAGCCGTCGCTGTGCGAGTCCATGTTGAGGTGGAGCCGGCCGTCGGTCTTCGACACGCCCATGGAGATGACGTTGTGCGAGTCGCTGGACTTGAGCTGGTGGGCGAGGGTGACGGTGGACCAGGACGACCCGCCCAGCACCCGGCGTCCGATCACCGCGTAGCCGGTCGAGGTGTACCAGCCGGCGTACTGGTAGCCCTTGTACGTGAACAGGCCGTTCTTCTGGAAGGAGTTGTTGTTGACCAGGCCGTCGTAGGAGACGAAGAAGACGGCCTGGGCGTCCAGTTGGGTGCTCTGCTGCTTGTTCACCGACGGTCCTGGGTCGGCCGCGCGGGCGGTGCCGGCGGCGAGTGCGGGGGTGGCCACGGCTCCGACGAGGGCGGCACCCAGCACGGTACGTCTCTTCACGAGCGGCTCCTGGAAGGGGGGACGGGTCAGGCGAGGTGGAACACCTCGGTGAGCGGTTTCATCGCCTCGTCGGGACGGGCGCCGTCGAGGGCTTCGAAGAAGGGGCCCATCTCGGTCTGCCAGCGGGAGTTGACCTCGGTGGCCTCCATACCGGCGCGGGCGGCCTCGAAGTCCTCGGTCTCCAGATAGCCGACCAGCAGGCCGTCGTCGCGCAGGAAGAGCGAGTAGTTGTTCCAGCCGGTGGCGGAGAGCGCCGCACGCATCTCCGGCCACACGGCGGCGTGGCGTTCGCGGTACTCGGCGAGGCGGTCCTGCCGGACCTTGAGGAGGAAACAGACGCGCTGCATGAAGTACCGCCCGGCTGCTAGAAGTTGAACTGGTCGATGTTCTTCGCGTCGAACACGGTCGGCTTGCCGAGGTTGATCACACCGTCCTTGCCGATGGTGTAGGTCGTGTCGCCGGCCTTGAAGGTCTCGCCCTCCTTGCCGGTGATCTGCCCGGAGACGAGCGCGACGGCGGTACGGGCGGCCAGGTCGCCGAGCTTGGCCGGGTCCCACAGTTCGAAGCCCTCGACGGTGCCGTTCTTGACGTACTGGCGCATGTCGTTGGGCGTGCCGAGACCGGTCAGCTTGACCTTCCCCTTGTACTTGGAGCCGGACAGGTACTGGGCGGCCGCCTTGATGCCGACGGTGGTCGGGGAGATGATCCCCTTGAGGTCCGGGTACTGCTGGAGCAGGCCCTGGGTCTGCTGGAAGGACTGCTGGGCGTCGTCGTTGCCGTAGGCGATCTTGACCAGCTTGACGTTCTTGTACTTCGGGTCCTTCAGCTCCTCCTTCATGTACCCGATCCAGGTGTTCTGGTTGGTCGCGGTCTGCGCGGCGCTGAGGATCGCGATCTGGCCCTTGTACCCGATCTGCTCGGCGAGCAGCTGCACCTCGGTACGGCCGAGGTCCTCGGCGCTGGCCTGCGAGACGAAGGCGTCGCGGCAGCCGGCGTTGGTGTCGGAGTCGTAGGTGACGACCTTGATGCCGTTGCTCATGGCCTGCTTGAGGGCGGTGCACAGGGCGCCGGGGTCCTGCGCGGACACGGCCATGGCGTTCACCTGCTGCTGGGTCAGGGTGTTGACGTACGAGACCTGCCCGGAGGTGTCGGTCGCGCTGGAGGGCCCGACCTCCTTGTACTTGCTGCCCAGTTCGGTGAGCGCCGTCTCGCCGCCCTTGTCGGCGGAGGTGAAGTAGGGGTTGTTGACCTGCTTGGGCAGGAACCCGACGGTGAGGCCCTTCTTCAGCGCCGCGTTCGGGTCGGCCTTGGCGGTGGAGGTGGCCGCCGCCGACTCGTCGCTGCCGGAGTTGTTCTTGGTCGTACCACCACAGGCGGTGGCGGCGAGGGCGAGGGAGGACACGGCGGCGAGTGCCACACAGGCACGCCGGAGGGACGACTTACGCATGACGGGTTCCTTCTGAAGTAACGGCTCTGGAAGCGCCCCTTCTTCTTCCTTCAGGGGCGCTGGGGGTACCCCCGGCCGAAGGCTGGGGGAGGAACTGCGCGACCAGCCACATACGGCCCGCAGCATTCAGACGGTCTTGGCCGCCCTGTGCCTTGCAAGAGAGATCTGCCGGGCAACCCTCGGCCCAAGCACCGAGACAACAAGCAACACACCGGTCACCACGATCTGGGACTGCGCGGACACGTTCAGCAGACTCATCACGTTCTGCAACGCCCCGAGCAGGAACACCCCGGCAATCGCCCCGCCCAGCGTCCCCCGGCCCCCGTCGAAGTCGATGCCACCGAGCAACACGGCCGCCACAACGCTCAGTTCGAGCCCGGTCGCGTTGTCGTACCGCGCACTCGCGTAGTGCAGCGCCCAGAAGATCCCGGTGAGCGAGGCCATGAAGCCGGTGGCGACGAACAGGATCAGCTTGTTGCGCCTGACGCGGATACCCGCGAACCGCGCCGCCTCCTCGCTCGCCCCCACGGCGAACAGCGACCGCCCGAACGGCGTGGCGTGCAGCACCACCACGGCGATCACCAGCAGCACCAGGAACGGCAGGAAGGCACGTGGCAGGAACGTGCCGCCGAGCCGCCCCGCCGCGAAGTCCAGGTACTGGGTGGGGAAGTCGGTCACCGCGTCGGAGCCGAGGACGATCTGCGCGATGCCCCGGTAGGCCGCGAGCGTGCCGATGGTGACGGCGAGCGAGGGCAGTCCCAGCCGGGTCACCAGCAGTCCGTTGACCAGCCCGCAGACCACACCCAGCAGCAGGCACAGCGGGATGATCGTCTCGATCGCCATGCCCTCGTTCCAGAGCTTGCCCATGACGGCGCCCGAGAGTCCGGCGGTCGACGCGACCGAGAGGTCGATCTCGCCGGCAACGACCAGCAGCGTCATCGGCAGGGCGATCAGCGCGATGGGCAGCGTGTTGCCGATCAGGAAGGACAGGTTGAGCGAGTTCCCGAAGCCGTCGACGAAACCGAACGACAGCAGCAGGAGGACGATCAGCAGCGCACCGACGACCGTGTCCCAGCGGACCGCGCGTGTCAGGGAGTCAGGCATGGCGGGCGTTCCTCTTCTTCAGGGCGGAGGCCACCCGCGACGCGACGATCCGGTCGACGGCGATGGCGAGCAGCAGCAGGAAGCCGTTGATGGCGAGGACCCACACGGAGCTGACCCCGAGGGCCGGGAGCACGCTGTTGACGGAGGTGAGCAGCAGCGCGCCCAGCGCGGCGCCGTACACGCTCCCGGAGCCGCCGGTGAATACCACGCCGCCGACCACCACGGCGCTCACGACGGTGAGTTCGTAGCCGTTGCCGGTGCTGGAGTCGACGTTCCCGAACCGGGCCAGGTACATGGCCCCGGCGAGCCCGGCGAGGGCGCCGCAGAAGGTGTAGGCGGTGAGGATCCGCCTGCGGACCGGGATGCCGGCCAGCCGTGCGGCCTCCGGGTTGGAGCCGAGGGCGTACAACTCCCGTCCGCTGCCGAAGTGTTTGAGGTAGTAGGCGGTGGCGACGAGGACGGCGAGGGCGATCAGGGCCAGCCAGGGGACGGCCGACAGGCCGCCGGAGCCGAAGTCGACGAAGGAGCCGGGCAGGTCGCCGGCCGTGATCTGCCGGGAGCCGACCCAGATGGAGTCGACGCCCCGGATGATGTACAGCGTGCCGAGGGTGACGACGAGCGCGGGGACCTGTCCGAGGCTGACGAGCAGGCCGTTGAGCAGTCCGCAGCCGATGCCGAGCAGGACGGCGAGGACGATCGCGACGACCGTGCTGCCGCCGCCGTGCAGGTAGTCGCCGGCGGCGAAGGCGGTGATGCCGAGGGTGGAGCCGACGGACAGGTCGACGTTCCGGGTGATCACCACCAGGGACTGGCCGGTGGCGACCAGCACCAGGATGGTGGCGTTGAGCAGCAGGTCCTTGATGCCCTGCTCGGAGAGGAACTCGCTGTTGCCGGCCTGGGTGACGGCGATCATCACCAGGAAGACGACGAGGATGGCGAGTTCGCGCATCTTG
Organism: Streptomyces sp. NPDC047061; assembly: GCF_040643955.1. Taxonomy (NCBI): domain Bacteria; kingdom Bacillati; phylum Actinomycetota; class Actinomycetes; order Kitasatosporales; family Streptomycetaceae; genus Streptomyces; species Streptomyces sp. NPDC047061. Next base: position 9,696 of record NZ_JBEYVI010000014.1, on the reverse strand, counting down.
AACACCCGGTCGACGAGCCGGGTCCCGGCGGACTCGGGCGTCTCGGCGACGGGGGTCGGTTCGGAGGTGGTCACCGTCATGCGGCGGCCCTCCCCGTGGCTGCGGCCATCACGGTTTCCTCGCTGGCTTCGGAGCGCGGGATCTCGGCGGTGATCCGGCCCTCGTGCATCACCAGCACGCGGTCGGCCATGCCGAGGATCTCGGGCAGGTCGGAGGAGATCATCAGGACGGCGACCCCGTCGGCGGCCAACTCGCCGAGGAGGCGGTGGACTTCGGCCTTGGTGCCGACGTCGATGCCCCGGGTCGGTTCGTCGACGATCAGCACCTTGGGCCCGGTCGCGAGCCATTTGGCGAGGACGACCTTCTGCTGGTTGCCGCCGGAGAGGGTGGAGACGGCGTCGGCGATCCGGGCGTACTTCACCTGGAGCCGGACCGCCCAGTCGAGGGACCTGCTGCGTTCGGCGCCCCGGTCGACGAGGCCCGCCCTGACGGTCGTACGCAGCCCGGTCAGGCCGATGTTGCGCTCGATGGACATGTCCATCACGAGGCCCTGTGCGCGCCGGTCCTCGGGGACGAGGGCGAGGCCCGCGGACATCGCGACGGAGGGTGCGCCGCTGGTCAGTCTCCGTCCCCTGACCTCGACTTCGCCGGCGTCCCAGCGGTCGACGCCGAACACGGCACGGGCGACCTCGGTCCGGCCGGCGCCGACCAGTCCGGCGAGGCCGACGATCTCGCCGGACCGCACCTCGAAGGAGACGTCGGTGAAGACCCCTTCACGGGTCAACCGCCGCACGCTCAGGGCGACTTCGCCGGGGCGGACGTCCTGCTTGGGATACAGCTCGGCCAGGTCCCGGCCGACCATCCGGCGTACGAGGTCGTCCTCGGTCATGCCGTCGACGAGCTCGCTGGCGATCCAGGCGCCGTCCCTGAGGGTGGTGACGCGCCGGCAGATCTGGAAGATCTCCTCGAGTCGGTGCGAGATGAAGAGCACCGCGGCGCCCTGGTCGCGCAGGGTGCGGACGACGCCGAAGAGGCGGGCGACCTCGCTGCCGGTCAGGGCCGCCGTCGGCTCGTCCATGATCAGGACCCGGGCGTCGAAGGAGAGTGCCTTGGCGATCTCGACGATCTGCTGGTCGGCGATGGACAGGCCGCGGGCGGGGCGGTCGGGGTCGAGGGCGACACCGAGCCGCTTCATCAGGGCGGTGGTGGCCGCGCGGGTGGCCTTGTGGTCGATCCGGCCGAGGGCACGCCGGGGCTGCCGGCCCATGAAGATGTTCTCGGCGATCGACAGGTCGGGGAAGAGCGTGGGTTCCTGGTAGATCACGGCGATTCCGGCGTCGCGGGCGTCGCCGGGGCCGTGGAAGACGACGGGCTCGCCGTCGAGCAGCACCTGGCCGGCGTCCGGCCGGTGCACTCCGGCGAGGGTCTTGATCAACGTCGACTTGCCCGCGCCGTTCTCCCCGGCGAGGGCGTGCACCTCGCCGGGGAACAGCTCCAGGGAGACGTCCCGCAGGGCGCGGACGGCACCGAAGGACTTGGAGACGTCCTTCAGCGCCAGCACCGGGGCCGGTCCCGTGTCGGACGGGTGGGTCATGGGGGCTCCTCGACGACACCGGCGGGACGGCTCTGGCCGCCCTCACCGCGTCGTGAAAGGTTTCAACTGGATTGCCGGGACCGTAGGCACCACGGGCATGTCACGTCAATGGGTCCGTATCGAAAAAATTTCGATAGCCTAAGGTCACGGCGGAGTCACGGAGAACGGGGTTGACCGGAGTGCTTGACACCCTTTCGGCGGACTCATACTTTGCCGTTCTGAATCGTTTCATCATTCACTCCGGGAGCCCCTAAGTGACCGACCTCGTCGCGGTGAAGGCCGCACTGAAGACCCAGGCCGTCGAGACGCCGTCATGGGCGTACGGAAACTCGGGGACCCGTTTCAAGGTGTTCGCCCAGCAGGGCGTACCGCGCTCGCCGAAGGAGAAGCTGGACGACGCGGCGCAGGTGCACGCCGTGACCGGGGTCGCGCCCACGGTCGCGTTGCACATCCCGTGGGACAAAGTCGACGACTACGCGGACCTTGCCAAGCACGCCGAGGAGCGGGGGCTGGAGCTGGGCGCGATCAACTCCAACACCTTCCAGGACGACGACTACCGGCTGGGCAGCATCTGCCACCCGGAGGCGGCGGTGCGCCGCAAGGCCGTCGACCATCTGCTGGAGTGCGTCGACATCATGGACGCGACCGGGTCGACGGACCTGAAGCTGTGGTTCGCCGACGGCACCAACTACCCGGGGCAGGACGACATCCGGGCACGCCAGGACCGGCTCGCCGAGGGGCTGGCCGAGGTGTACGACCGGCTGGGCGAGGGGCAGCGGATGCTGCTGGAGTACAAGCTCTTCGAGCCGTCCTTCTACACGACCGACGTTCCGGACTGGGGGACGGCCTACGCCCACTGTCTGAAGCTGGGGCCGAAGGCACAGGTGGTGGTGGACACCGGCCACCATGCGCCGGGCACCAACATCGAGTTCATCGTGGCCACGCTGCTGCGGGAGGGGAAGCTCGGCGGCTTCGACTTCAACTCGCGGTTCTACGCGGACGACGATCTCATGGTGGGCGCCGCGGACCCGTTCCAGCTGTTCCGGATCATGTACGAGGTGGCGCGCGGGGGCGGGCTCACCGCGGAGGTGGCCTTCATGCTCGACCAGTGCCACAACATCGAGGCGAAGATCCCGGCGATCATCCGGTCGGTGATGAACGTGCAGGAGGCGACGGCGAAGGCGTTGCTGGTGGACCGGGGGGCGTTGGCGCAGGCGCAGGCCGCCGGGGATGTGCTGGGGGCGAATGCGGTGCTGATGGATGCATATGACACGGATGTGCGGCCGTTGCTCAGGGAGGTGCGGGGCGAGATGGGGTTGGACCCCGACCCGCTGGGGGCGTACCGCCGGTCCGGGTGGGCCGAGAGAATTGTCGCTGAGCGAGTTGGAGGACAGCAGGCTGGTTGGGGTGCGTAAGCGTCTGCCCTGAACTGTTTCGTCGCGGACTGCGGGCCGGATGTGGCTGGTCGCGCAGTTCCCCGCGCCCCTGAAGGGGCGCGTTGCAGTCCCGCTCCTTCAACGAATCAGGAATTCTTGTGACCACCCATCCCGAAGCCTCCGCCCTCCTCTCCCGGTCCCATCGCCTCGGTGCCGACCCCCGCAACACCAACTACGCCGGCGGGAACACGTCCGCCAAGGGCACCGCCACCGACCCCGTCACCGGTGGTGAGGTCGAGCTGATGTGGGTGAAGGGGTCCGGCGGGGACCTCGGGACGCTCACCGAGGGCGGGCTCGCCGTGCTGCGGATCGACCGGCTCCGGGCGCTGGCCGGTGTCTATCCGGGCGTCGAGCGCGAGGACGAGATGGTCGCCGCCTTCGACTACTGCCTGCACGGCAGGGGCGGGGCAGCGCCCTCCATCGACACCGCCATGCACGGGCTGGTGGAGGCCGCGCACGTGGATCATCTGCACCCGGACTCCGGGATCGCGCTGGCGTGTGCGGCGGACGGGGAGAAGCTCACCGCCGAGTGTTTCGGGGACACCGTGGTGTGGGTGCCGTGGCGCCGGCCCGGGTTCCAGCTCGGCCTGGACATCGCCGCCGTCAAGGCCGCCAACCCACGGGCCGTGGGATGCGTCCTCGGCGGGCACGGGATCACCGCCTGGGGCGACAGCTCCGAGGAGTGCGAGCGGAACTCGCTGCACATCATCCGCACCGCCGAGGCGTTCCTCGCCGAGCGCGGCAGGCCCGAGCCCTTCGGGCCCGTGGTCGAGGGGTACGGCGCGCTGCCCGAGGGCGAGCGGAGGGAGCGGGCCGCCGCGCTCGCGCCGTACGTCCGGGCGATCGCCTCCCAGGACAGGCCGCAGGTCGGCCACTTCACCGACTCCGAGGTCGTCCTCGACTTCCTGGCGCGGGCCGAGCATCCACGGCTCGCGGCGCTCGGGACGTCGTGTCCGGATCACTTCCTGCGGACGAAGGTACGGCCCCTCGTGCTCGATCTTCCGGCCACCGCCCGGCTGGACGAGGCGGTCGCGCGGCTGCGCGAGCTGCACGCCGCGTACCGGGAGGAGTACGCCGCCTACTACCGGCGGCACGCCCTGCCCGACTCCCCCGCCATGCGCGGCGCCGACCCGGCGGTCGTGCTGGTGCCCGGCGTCGGCATGTTCAGTTTCGGCAAGGACAAGCAGACCGCCCGCGTCGCGGGTGAGTTCTATGTGAACGCGATCAACGTGATGCGCGGGGCCGAGGCCGTGTCGGCGTACGCACCGATCGAGGAGTCGGAGAAGTTCCGGATCGAGTACTGGGCGCTGGAGGAGGCCAAGCTCCGGCGGCTGCCGAGGCCGAAGGCGCTGGCGACCCGGGTGGCGCTGGTGACCGGGGCCGGCAGCGGGATCGGGAAGGCGATCGCGCACCGGCTGGCGGCCGAGGGGGCGTGTGTCGTGGTCGCCGATCTCAATGCCGAGGGGGCCGCTGCCGTCGCGGAGGAGCTGGGCGGGGCCGACAAGGCGGTCGCGGTCACCGTCGACGTGACGGACGAGGAGCAGATCGCCGCCGCCTTCCGGGCCGCCGCGCTGGCCTTCGGCGGGGTCGACCTCGTCGTCAACAACGCCGGGATCTCCATCTCCAAGCCGCTGCTGGAGACTTCGGCGCGGGACTGGGACCTGCAGCACGACATCATGGCCCGCGGATCCTTCCTGGTGTCGCGGGAGGCCGCCCGGGTGATGATCGCGCAGGGGATCGGCGGTGACATCGTCTACATCGCGTCGAAGAACGGCGTGTTCGCCGGTCCGAACAACATCGCCTATTCGGCGACGAAGGCGGATCAGGCGCATCAGGTGCGGCTGCTCGCCGCCGAGTTGGGTGAGCACGGGATCCGGGTCAACGGGGTGAACCCGGACGGTGTGGTGCGGGGATCCGGGATCTTCGCCGGGGGGTGGGGGGCTCAGCGGGCCGCCGTGTACGGGGTGGAGGAGGCGAAGCTGGGCGAGTTCTACGCCCAGCGGACCATCCTCAAGCGCGAGGTGCTGCCCGAGCACGTGGCGAACGCCGTGTTCGCGCTGACCGGTGGCGAACTCACCCACACCACCGGGCTGCACGTGCCCGTCGACGCGGGTGTGGCGGCCGCGTTCCTGCGATGAGCTCCCCGAAGTCGTATGCGGCGGTCGACCTGGGCGCGTCCAGCGGGCGGGTGATGGTCGGCCGGGTGGGCCCGGACTCGCTGAAGCTCACCGAGGCACACCGGTTCGCGAACCGGCCGGTGCGGGTGCCGGAGGGGCTGCGCTGGGACGTACTCGCCCTGTACGCCGGGGTGTTGGAGGGGTTGCGGGCCGCAGGTGCCCACTGCGGTGGACGGCTCGACTCCGTCGGCATCGACAGCTGGGCCGTGGACTACGGGCTGCTGGACGGCGACGGCGCGCTGCTGGGCAACCCGGTGCACTACCGGGACGCCCGCACCGAGGGCGTCGCCGAGCAGGTGTGGGCGACGCTGCCCGCGCCGGAGCTGTACGCCCGTACGGGCCTGCAGTACGCGCCCTTCAACACCCTGTACCAGCTGGCGGCCGCCCGGTCGGACGCCCAGTTCGCCCTGGCCGGGCGCCTGTTGCTGATCCCGGATCTGCTCTCCTACTGGCTCACCGGCGAGCAGGGCACCGAGCTGACCAATGCCTCCACCACCCAGCTGATCGATCCCCGGACACGCGACTGGTCGTACGAGGTCGCGGACCGCTTGGGGATCGACCTCGGGCTGTTCGCGCCGCTGCGGCGGCCCGGGGATCCGGCCGGGGTGCTGCGGCCCGGGGTGCTGGAGGAGACGGGGCTGACCGGGCCGGTGCCGGTGACCGCCGTCGGCTCGCACGACACCGCGTCCGCGGTGGCCGCCGTACCGGCGGACGGGGAGCGGTTCGCCTACATCTGCACCGGCACCTGGTCGCTGGCCGGTCTCGAACTCACCGCCCCGGTGCTGACCGAGGAGAGCCGGGCCGCCAACTTCACCAACGAACTGGGGCTCGACGGCACGGTCCGCTATCTCCGCAACATCATGGGGCTGTGGCTGCTCCAGGAGTGCGTACGGGCCTGGGGCGAGCCGGAGTTGGGCGGGCTGCTGCGGGAGGCGGCCGGCGTGCCGGCGCTGCGGTCGGTGGTGGACGCGGGGGACGCCGCGTTCCTGGCCCCCGGCCGGATGCCGGAGCGGATCGCCGAGGCGTGCCGGGCCTCGGGGCAGCCGGTGCCCGGGACGCCCGGTGAGATCACCCGGTGCATTCTCGACTCCCTGGCGCTCGCCCACCGGCGGGCGGTCGCGGAGGCGCAGCGGCTCGCGGACCATCCGGTGGACACGGTGTACGTGGTGGGCGGTGGCACCCGCAACGCGCTGCTCTGCCAGCTCACCGCAGACGCCTGCGGGCTGCCGGTGGTGGCGGGCCCGACGGAGGCGGCGGCTCTGGGGAACGTGCTGGTCCAGGCCCGTGCGCACGGTCTGGTCGGTGATCTCGCCGGCATGCGGCGGCTGCTCGTCCGCTCCCAGCCGCTGACCCGGTACGCGCCACGCGGCGGCACCGCCCGCTGGGCGGCGGCCGAGGCACGGCTGACCGCCCGGTGACCGGGCCGCACCGGTCACCCGGTGACGGCTCCCGACTCGCCGCACCGCAACCGGGTCTCCCGCTGATAGCACCGGCCCATTACGCTGCACTCATCCGATGATCGACCTCGAGGAGCCGCGATGCGTGTCGCTCTTTTCCTGACCTGCGTCAACGACACGCTCTATCCGGACACCGGCCGTGCCGTGGTGAAACTCCTGACCAGGCTGGGCGTCGAGGTCGATTTCCCGATGGCGCAGACCTGCTGCGGACAGGCCCACTACAACACCGGCTACCGCCATGAGGCGGAACCGCTTGCTCAGCATTTCTCCGATGTCTTCGGAGGCTACGAGGCGATCGTGACCCCGTCCGGGTCCTGCGGGGCGATGGTGCGGGAGCTGTACCCGAGGATGGGCGAGCGGGCGCGGGCGGAGGGACGCGGGAGCGGGCTGGCGGCGGCGCTGGCGCCGGTGGTGCCGAAGACGTACGAGCTGACGGAGTTCCTGGTGGACGTCCTGGGGGTGACGGACGTCGGGGCATATTATCCGCACTATGTCACATACCACCCGACCTGCCACGGGTTGCGGAGTCTGGGCCTCGCCGACCGCCCCCGCCGCCTCCTCCAGGCCGTCAAGGGCCTGGAGCTGGTGGAGCTGCCGGGCGCCGAGGAGTGCTGCGGTTTCGGCGGCACGTTCGCGCTGAAGAACGCGGACGTCTCGGCGGCGATGGGCACCGACAAGGTGCGCAACGCCGAGTCGACCGGCGCCGAGGTGCTGTGCGCGGCCGACAACTCCTGTCTGATGCACATCGGCGGCACCATGACCCGGCTCGGCAGCGGGCTGCGGCCGGTGCACATCGCGGAGATCCTGGCGAGCACCAAGGAGGACCCGGCCGCATGAGCGGAACGTTCGTCGGAATGCCGGCCTTTCCGAAGGCCGCGCACGAGGCCGTCAACAACCCCACCCTGCGCGGGAACCTGCGCCACGCCACGCACACCATCCGCGCCAAGCGGGCCAAGGCGGTCGCCGAGGTGTCCGACTGGGCCGCCCTGCGCGAGGCGGGCAAGCAGATCAAGGACCACACGCTCCGTCATCTCGACCGCTATCTGGTCCAGTTGGAGGAGGCGGTGACGGCGGCGGGCGGTACGGTCCACTGGGCCGCCGACGCCGACGAGGCGAACCGGATCGTCACCGAACTCATCGAGGCGACCGGTGAGTCGGAGGTCGTGAAGGTCAAGTCGATGGCCACCCAGGAGATCGGGCTGAACGAGGCGCTCCAGGCCGCGGGCATCCGGGCCTACGAGACCGATCTCGCCGAGCTGATCGTGCAGTTGGGCCACGACCGGCCCTCGCACATCCTCGTCCCCGCCATCCACCGCAACCGGGGCGAGATCAGGGACATCTTCCGCCAGGAGATGGGCGCGTGGGGGCGCCCGGCGCCCGAGGGCCTCACCGACACCCCGGCCGAACTCGCCGAGGCGGCCCGGCTCCACCTCCGCGAGAAGTTCCTGCGCGCGAAGGTCGGCATCTCCGGCGCCAACTTCATGGTCGCCGAGACCGGCACCCTGGTCGTCGTCGAGTCCGAGGGCAACGGGCGGATGTGCCTCACCCTCCCCGAGACGCTGATCTCGGTCGTCGGCATCGAGAAGATCGTGCCGACCTGGCAGGACCTGGAGGTCTTCCTGCAGACCCTCCCCCGCTCCTCCACCGCCGAGCGCATGAACCCGTACACCTCGACCTGGACGGGCACCACCGACGGGGACGGACCGCAGACCTTCCACCTGGTGCTCCTGGACAACGGCCGCACCGACACCCTCGCCGACGAGGTCGGCCGCCAGGCCCTGCGCTGCATCCGCTGCTCGGCCTGCCTCAACGTCTGCCCGGTCTACGAGCGGGCGGGCGGCCACGCCTACGGCTCGGTCTACCCGGGCCCGATCGGCGCCATCCTCAGCCCCCAGCTGCGGGGCACCGCAAGCGAGATCGACGCCTCCCTGCCGTACGCGTCGTCGCTGTGCGGGGCCTGCTACGAGGTCTGCCCGGTCGCCATCGACATCCCCGAGGTACTGGTGCACCTGCGCGAGCGGGTCGTTCAGGGCGGCGAGGCGGTCCGCAACGGCAACAAGGTGCTGCTCAAGCCGGCCAAGGGACACGCGGCCGAGCGGGCGGCGATGCGCGCGGCCCGCTGGGCCCTCTCCCACCCGGCCGCCCTGCGCACCGGCCAGCGGCTCGCGTCCCGCAGCCGCCGCCTGCATCCCCGTACGCTGCCGGGCCCCGGCCGGGCGTGGAGCGGGACCCGGGACCTGCCCGCCGTACCGGCGGAGCCGTTCAGGGACTGGTGGCAGCGGACCGGCGGCACAAAGGACGGCGCGAAGTGAACAGCAGGGAACAGATCCTGGGCCGGGTACGGCGGGCGCTGGACGGGGTACGGGACCAGGACAGGCCCGTCGAGCGGACGTATCTGCGCGAGCACGGTACGCGCAGTGCCGCCGAGACGGTCGACCTGCTGGCCGAGAACCTGGCGGACTACCGGGCGCTCGTGCACCGGTGCACCCAGGACGAACTGGCCGCCACGATCGGGCGGCTGGTCGCCGAGCGCGGTTCGAGGTCGGTGGCCGTACCCACCGGACTCCCCCCGCAGTGGCTGGCGGCGACCGAGGCCGAGCAGGTCACGGACAGCGCCGGGAGCACCCCGCACGAACTCGACCAGGTCACCAGCGTGGTCACCGCGTGCGCGGTCGCCGTCGCCGAGACCGGGACGATCGTGCTGGACGGCGGCCCGGACCAGGGCCGCCGCCGGATCACCCTGATCCCCGACCACCACATCTGCGTCGTACGGGTCCCCGACCAGGTCGTCTCCTCCGTACCCCAGGCCCTCGAACGACTCGACCCGGCCCGCCCGTTGACCTGGATCTCCGGCCCTTCGGCCACCAGCGACATCGAACTGGACCGGGTCGAGGGCGTACACGGCCCACGCACCCTCGAGGTGATCCTCGTCGGCGACGACCGGCCGGCCCGGCGGGGCCCCCCGGCCGGCGGGCGGCGACACCCCCGGGGGGCCGGGGGGAAAGATGCCGGTCGGGCCGGTCACCCACAGA